>JAOUGQ010000330.1 GCA_029865515.1 Nitrospirota bacterium | reverse complement strand
CATCCGGGCGGTGCTTGATCTGTTTGTTTATGCTGAGAGGGAAACCGGCTCACTGGTCATCGGCGCCGGACTGCCGCGCTCCTGGTTGCAGGGCGAAGGGATCCGGGCGCACGGGTTGAAAACCCCTTATGGCGAGGTGTCCTATAGGGCGCGTGAAGTGGACGGGCAGGTTCGATTTGATCTGGAAGGATCGACCATGCCAGCCGGCGGCTATGTCCTGCCGTCCTCCCTGAAAGGCGACGTCAACGTGACATTGAATGGAGCACCTTTGGCTGTCCAAAGGACGTCTCCGTAGGACCGGCTTTTGCAAGGGTATGGTTTAGAGAAGTTTAGAGAATTTTTCTTTTATAGAAAAGGACGACAGTACATGAAAAACAACTCCACATTTCCTGAAGGGTTTCTCTGGGGTGCGGCGACTTCGGCCTACCAGATCGAGGGTGCACCGCTGGCAGACGGTGCGGGCCCGAGTATCTGGCAGCGTTTTTCCCACACACCGGGACATACCCTCAATGGCGATACCGGCGATATTGCCTGTGACCATTACCATCGCTGGCGGGAGGATATCACCCTCATGAAGGAGCTGGGGTTGCAGGCTTACCGGTTTTCGGTGGCCTGGGCGCGTATTTTCCCCGAAGGCAAGGGAAGACTGAATCAGAAGGGCATGGATTTCTACGAAAAACTCGTTGATGGCCTTCTGGAAGCCGGGATTGAACCACTCCTGACGTTGTATCACTGGGATTTACCGGAAGCGTTGGATGATCGTGGCGGGTGGCTGAATCCGGACATTGCGCATTGGTTTGCCGACTATGGAGAAGCCATGTTCCGGCGACTGGATGGCCGGGTCAAAAAATGGACGACACTGAATGAACCCTGGGTCGTGACCGATGGTGGCTACTTGCATGGCGCACTGGCGCCGGGGCATTCCTGTCACTATGAAGCACCGGTTGCCGCGCATCATCTGATGCGCGCCCATGGTGCGGCCGTTCAGGCCTATCGGGCTGTCGGGGCGCATGAAATCGGCCTGGTTGTGAATATCGAGCCGAAGTATCCGGCTTCGGATGATCCGAAAGATCTGGCGGCCACCAATCGCGCGGATGCCTATATGAACAGGCAGTTTCTTGATCCCGCCCTCCTGGGATCCTATCCGAAAGAAATGAAGGAAATATTCGGGGACGCATGGCCTGAATGGCCTGCTGAGGATTTGGATCTTATTCGTCAGAAGATCGATTTTGTCGGACTGAATTATTACACGCGCGCCGTCACCTGTGAGAAGCCGGACGCCTTGCCCGTCAGGGCCGGAAGCGTGCGCCAGCCGCACAAGACCTATACGGAAACCGGGTGGGAGGTCTACCCCGACGGCCTTTCCGATACGCTGCTGTGGCTCAAGAACCGTTATGGTGACATGCCGCTGTATATCACCGAGAATGGCTCGGCATTTTTCGATCCGCCGAAAGCGATGAATGGCCGGGTCATTGATCCGTTACGGATGCATTATTTGAATCAGCATCTGCATGCGATCCGGACAGCGATTGAGCGGGGCGTGGATGTCCGGGGATATATGGCCTGGTCTCTGATGGATAATTATGAATGGTCTCTTGGGTATGCCAAGCGATTCGGCATTGTTCATATCGACTTTGAGACCCTTGAGCGAACGCCGAAGGATACCGCCCGGTATTATTCGAAAATTATCGAAACCAACGGTGCGGTTCTGGACGAACCCTTCCTGCCTCTTTCCGTGCATAGGCGTCATGGCTAGTCTGACCCTGAAAAATGTTCACAAGAGTTTTGGTCAAACCCCTGTGCTGTCCGGCATTGACCTTGATGTCGCCGATGGCGAGTTTACGGTGATTGTCGGCCCTTCCGGGTGCGGCAAGTCAACCCTGTTGCGGACGATTGCGGGCCTTGAGGATCTCGATAAGGGAACAGTCATAATCGGTCAGACCGACGTCACGAGCCTGCCGCCGTCAAAGCGCGGTATTGCGATGGTGTTTCAATCCTATGCCCTGTATCCCCATATGACGGTGTATGAAAACATGAGCTTCGGGATGAAAATTGCCGGAGCCCCTGCGAAGGAAATTGATGTGGCGGTGCGCGCAGCTGCCGAGACGCTCGGCCTGACCACGCTGCTTCACCGTAAACCGAAAGAGCTTTCCGGCGGACAGCGCCAGCGGGCCGCCATCGGCAGAGCGACCGTCAGACGCCCGAAAATATTCCTGTTTGATGAACCGCTGTCAAACCTGGATGCCTCCCTGCGCGTGAGGATGCGGCATGAATTTGCACGACTGCACGATAGGCTTGAGACCACCATGATCTATGTCACGCATGATCAGGTCGAGGCCATGACATTGGCGGATCGCATCGTGATACTCAGGGATGGTCGGATTGAACAGACGGGTTCCCCGAACGAACTGTATCACTATCCTGCCAACCGCTTTGTGGCCGGCTTTATCGGATCGCCGGCCATGAACTTCCTGGCCGGATCCGTGGTCGACAGCCGACCTGGAAAAACCATTGTTCGCCTTCCAAGCGGGACGACGATTCAGGTGAATGCCGGTTCCGGAGAATTGTCTCCGGATTCTCCCGTCGCGCTTGGCATTCGTCCGGAACATCTGATGACGGGGGGCAATGACAACCTCGTCGAGACAACGGTCACACGTGTGGAGCCACTGGGGAGCCATTCCTATGTCTATCTGGCCACGCCGGATGCCGATGAACCGCTCATCTTTCGTGGTTCCGGCGATTTCTGTGGCACGAAAGGAGACCGGCTGACTGTGTGTCTTTCAGCAGACCATTGCCATCTGTTCGGAAAAGACGGCAAGGGACTTCGGCAAACACCTTCCGAAAACATGATGGGAAGCCAGGGAGATCATTGATGACCATTCACAACAGAAGCGTGGTGACGTGTATGGCTACCCTCGTCCTGCTGGTATTGCCTGTGATACCAGCGCTGTCGGCATCCGGCATACCGGCAAAGGACGAATGGCGTGTTTCCGCGTCCTCGATCCAGAGCGAGGAATTCAAAACGGGTTACCTGGCAGATGGTGACACCGGGACACGCTGGTCCAGCCGGCCAAAGGATGAGGAATGGGTTCTCGTTGATCTTGGAAAGGTGGTCGGGATTACCGGCTTTACCCTGCACTGGGAGCAGGCGTATTCGAGCAAATACCGCATATTGGTTTCTTCCGATGCCCGGGAATGGACCATCGTGTATAAAAACGACGACAGCGACGGGCAGATGGATGATCTGTATATCCGGCCCGTTTCCGGGCGATATGTCCGGCTGGAGACCAAGACGAGAGCCACCGGCTGGGGACATTCCCTCTGGGAACTTGATATCAAGGGGACTGATGATCTGGTGGAGATCACAGTGGTCTCCGGTGGCGGAGACGGAGATGATGCCCCGGCCATGATGGATGGTCGTGCGGATACCGTCTGGAAAAGCGGGGCTGTGGACCGGGCAGAATTGCTTCTGGACCTGCGCAAGTCCCGGATCATTTCCGGATTGCGAATCGACTGGGGCGAGTTGTATGCCGGTTCGGTGGACATGGCGATTTCCCATGATGGAAAGGAATGGAAGCAGGTCTCCCACCTCTCGGTTTCGGAAGCCCAGGGACAAACCGATTTTGTT
>JAOUGQ010000059.1 GCA_029865515.1 Nitrospirota bacterium | reverse complement strand
GTTTACCTTTATGGAGATCGGTGGAGGGAACGGAACGTTTGCCGTTGATTTTCTGCAAGAATGCCGGGCGATTGCTCCTGATTTCTTTAATCGGCTTTTCTACCGCATAGTAGAGCGCAGTCCGTATCTTCAATCGCGTCAGGCAGCCAGGCTGAGAGAGAAAGTGGGGAACTGGGTGGAAGAGCATTTGACGTGGAGGTCCTCATTAGAGGAGGTCGCTTCTGATTCCTTGATCGGTGCGGTATTTTCCAACGAATTGGTCGATGCGCTACCCGTCCATCGAATCCGATGCGAAAACATGCAACTTTGTGAAGTGGTTGTGGCCTACGAAGGAGGACATTTTGTTGAGTGCCTGGCTCATTGTTCTTCTCCTAAGCTGCTCAAATATGTTGATACCTATAAGGTGTCCCTGAGCGAAGGACAAACCTCAGAGCTTCATATCGAAGCTGAGGCTTGGATGAAGAATGTGGCTCGCATTCTCCATCAAGGTGTCGTCATGACCATTGATTACGGTCATACCGGAAAGGATTATTATCGTTCCGATCGAAAAGACGGGACTTTATTGTGTTATTACCGGCATAAAATTTCTACTAACCCGTATGTCCGGGTTGGAGAGCAGGATATCACCGCTCACGTCAATTTTTCGGCTTTGGCCGGCAGTGGAACGGCAAGCGGGTTGGATGTGATCGGGTTGACAACCTTGGCTAATTGGCTGATCGGGTTGGGAGTGGAAGAATTGGTGAGAGACCAGGATCAGGAGTCGGAGGATGTCAGGGCTTTAGCGTATTTATTGCGTCCGCAGGGGATGGGCAAAACCTTTAAAGTGCTTGTTCAGCGAAAAGGGATGAAGCCTTTTAATTTTCAAGGTCTGCGCTATCCGGCTTTTTTTGATGATGTAGTGTCTTAAGACAGAGATTGAGAAAAAGATATTGAACGGAGCTTCTTCAGCATGGCTCAATTTGGAATGAGGGTGATTAATGGGTAGCGAACCGGTTCCTTTTAATTATCTTCCCATCATCATATTCATGGTGCTTGGGGCTTTGTTTGGAATCGGGTCCCTGGTTGTGGGATGGATTGTCCGTCCCAGCCGGCCCTATCGGGAGAAATTGCTTCCCTATGAAAGTGGCAGCCCCTTGTTTATGGACGCCAGGGTGCAGTTCCCGATGCGGTACTACATTATTGCCATGCTATTTGTCATTTTTGATATTGAGGTGGTCTTTTTATTTCCTTGGGCTGTGGTGTTTAAGAAACTCGGTCTTCTTGGTCTCGTTGAAATGGGAGTATTTCTGGCCATTCTTATCGTGGGTTTCTGGTATGCCTGGAAAAAAGGGGCCTTGGATTGGGATTGAGGAAAATAGGTCTTTAGTCCTAGAAAAAGGCTAAGTTTACCCAGTACAATGGTCCCCCTTATCTCAATGAGGAAAATCACTCGGATGGGACATAGAGATGAGGCCTAAACAGAAAAAATATATCTGGACGTTATTATCATGAGCATGCTTGAACGACAACTTGAACCTAACATTATTACGACCAATCTGGACTATTTCATTGCATGGTGCCGAAAATCAGCTCTTTGGCCCATGACCTTCGGGTTAGCCTGCTGTGCGATTGAAATGATTGCCTCTGTGTCCTCCAAGTATGACATTGATCGTTTTGGGGCTGGCGTGTTTCGGGCGTCACCGCGCCAGTCCGATTTGATGATTGTGGCTGGCACGGTCTGTCGGAAAATGGCGCCGGTTATCCGTCGAATTTATGATCAGATGGCGGAGCCTAGGTATGTGATTTCCATGGGGTCCTGCGCAACATCCGGGAACCATTACAATAGTTACAGTGTGGTGCAGGGTGTAGATCAAATCGTCCCTGTGGATGTTTACGTGGCTGGGTGCCCCCCGAGGCCGGAAGCGCTCATGGATGCTCTCATTAAACTCCAAGAGAAAATTCAGAAAGAAAAATATTTCGTGAAATAACGCTGGAAGTTGTTCAGACGGTTATCCGATTGCGACGATTCAGCAACAGATCAGATTTATGCATTCTTTCCTTGAATCCCTGGTCAACCGATTTCCTCAGGCTGTGCTGACGGCACAGCAGGATCCCGTGCGTTTGGACTTGTGGGCACAAGTGAAAGCGGAAAGTTGGCGGGACATTGCGCAATTTCTCCATGATGAGCCCTCGATAGCATTGGATCATATTACCGATATCTGTTCGGCTGATTATCCTGATGACCTGCAGCGGTTCGAAGTCATTTACCATTTTTTATCCCTTCCGCATGGGACCCGCCTTCGGATTAAAGCCCGAGTGACAGAAGATTGTCCGGAAATCGCGTCGATTAGTGATATCTGGCAAGGGGCTAACTTTCTCGAACGTGAAGTGTATGACTTGATGGGCATCCGCTTTAGCGGGCATCCCGACCTTCGTCGGATTTTGATGCCTGAAGATTATGATGAAGGGCATCCGCTACGAAAAGATTTCCCTGCTGAAGGGAAAGGGTGGCGGAGCCGATTTGATTTTCTTCCCAGGTTGGATGAACCGGTTGGGGAATGGTCGGAATCCGAGGTGCCTGATGATCAACGGCATCAATTCATGGCCGATGATCGTCCAGGTGATGCAAAGCGCACGACTGAACTTCTGCTGAATATGGGTCCACAACATCCAAGTACGCATGGTGTGCTGCGGGTCGTTCTGGAGTTGGATGGTGAACGGGTCACCAAAGCGATTCCGGACTTAGGGTATTTGCACCGGGGCGTCGAAAAGCTGGCTGAAGGCCTGACGTACATGCAGATGGTGCCGCATACGGATCGCTTGGACTATGTCTGTGCCATGACCAATAACTACGCCTATGTCCGGGCAGTGGAAAAACTCATAAGCATGACCGTTCCCGAGCGGGCGGAATATGTGCGGACCATCGTTGCGGAAATGCAGCGGATTGTCGGCCACTTATTTTGGTTAGGAACGCAAGCGTTGGATATTGGTGCGATGACCGTCTTTTTTTGGACCTTCCGTGAACGGGAGGTCTTGTTAGATCTATTTGAGAAGTTGTGTGGCGCCCGTCTGACGTTGAATTACTATCGGATTGGGGGCGTCGATGCCGATCTCACGCCGGAAATCATTTCGGTCCTGCGGGAATTTTTGAAAACGTTTCCTGAACACATTCGGGAATACGACACGTTATTGCAACAGAACAGGATTTGGGTAGCCCGGACAAAAGGAGTGGCACTGCTCTCCGCAGAGGATGCCATTAATTTCGGCTGCACGGGGCCGGTTCTGCGTGGGTCGGGAGTCTCGTACGATATTCGAAAACTGGAGCCGTATGGGGTGTATGATCGGGTTGAGTGGGAAGTCCCTCTGGGAAAAGATGGGGACACCTATGACCGGTATTGGGTCAGGATGGAAGAAATGTGGCAAAGCGCTCGCATCATTCAGCAATGCCTGGATCAATTACCTGACGGGCCGATTATGGCTGTCGATGCTCAAGCGATTCCCCCTCCTAAACCTGAGGTGATGCGGGACATGCAAAGTCTGATTCATCATTTCATTATCTTTACTCAAGGATTTAAGCCGCCTAAAGGCGAAACGTATTGTGCGACGGAGGTGCCCAAAGGCGAATTGGGATTCTTTATTATTAGTGACGGGAGTTCTCGTCCTTACCGCCTAAAAATCCGATCTCCGTCTTTTGTCCACATGGGCGCGTTTGATCATATGGCTCGTGGATATTTGATTTCGGATATCGTGACTATTTTCGGGACCTACGACATTGTCATGGGAGAGTGTGATCGATAATACGGGGTGAGCTCTGAAAGCGTAAGGGAAAAACTGAGAAATTGGTAAGGTACGCATTGCGCCTCACCTCTCATATAACAAAGAATGATTTATGCTTTTGGATAGGTTCAAAGACGAGGTTAATGACATCATGTCCCGGTATCCGGTTAAGCGATCGGCTTTGTTGCCGTTGTTGAATCTGGCTCAGAGGGAAGAGGGATTTGTGAGTGAACCGGCCATGCGAGAAATTGCGAAGATTCTGGATTTGACCCCGCCGCAAGTGTTTGAGACTGTCACGTTTTATACCATGTTCAATCTCAAGCCGATCGGGAGGTTTCACCTTCAAGTCTGCAAATCGCTCATGTGCGCCTTAGTCGGATCTGATAATGTGGTGGGCTGGATCCAGAAAAAATTGGGGATTGGCCCTGGTCAAACGACGTCTGATAAAACGTTTACGCTCAGTGTGGTGGAATGTCTCGGGTCTTGCGGGACGGGTCCGATGATGCAAGTGAACGATGACTATTATGAACAATTATCCGAAGAAAAAGTCGGAAGGGTCCTGGACGATTTAAAGCGGGACGGGACCTGTTCATTAAAAACAGGCCCCTTCATGTATCCTCAGCCGCTCGGCAAATGACGGGCTGATTGGCGTGAAGCTTGGGCGGCTGTGCAATAGATTGGTTGTCAAAAAAAGGCAATATCACGAGCTAGTATTTTTATGGCTAAATACGAAAAAATTTTATTGAACAATATGGAGCAGCCTGGATACACCGGCTCATTGGCGGATTATGAACGAGCCGGTGGCTACCAGGCCCTTCGAACAGTGCTCAAGGATATGCAGCCCGATCAGGTGATTGAAGTGGTCAAAAAGTCAGGGCTTCGGGGACGCGGGGGAGCCGGATTCCCCACAGGGGTGAAATGGGGGTTTATCCCCAAAGATCATCCTGGGCCTAAATATCTGTGCTGCAATGCGGATGAAAGCGAACCGGGAACGTTTAAGGACCGGCAACTTATGGAACGGGATCCCCATCAAATGTTAGAAGGGATGGCCATTACCTGTTTCGCCATTGGTGCGCAAACGGCCTACATTTATATTAGAGGGGAATTTCGCCTGGGCGCGAAGATTCTGGAGCGGGCCATTCAGGAAGCTAAAACAGCCGGGTATCTGGGTGACAATGTTCTTGGGAGCGGGTTGACCATCAACATTTTTGTTCACCAGGGGGCCGGAGCCTATATCTGTGGTGAAGAAACGGCGCTTCTTGAATCGTTAGAAGGTAAACGGGGCTTGCCTCGCTTTAAGCCGCCGTTCCCGGCGACGCATGGGTTGTATCAAAAACCCACCGTGGTCAATAACGTCGAGACCATGGCTAATATCCCTCACATTATCAATAGAGGGGGAGAGTGGTTTGCCTCGATAGGCTCTCCGCCAAAAAGTTGTGGAACCCGAGTGTTTTGCCTGAGCGGGCATGTGAAGCGGCCGGGTAATTATGAGGTTCCCATGGGGATCACTTTCCGGGAGTTGATTTATGAGCTGGGTGGAGGCATGCGTGGGGATAAGCCTCTCAAGGCCTTTATCCCCGGAGGAGCGTCGGCTCCATTTCTGACGCCTGAACATTTAGATGTGAAAATGGATTTTGAATCGGTGGCCCTGGCTGGATCGATGTTGGGATCCGGCGGAGTCACCGTGATGGAAGATGGCACCAGTATGGTGTGGGCTGCTCTGCGGTTGATGGAATTCTTCTATCATGAATCCTGCGGGAAATGTACACCCTGTCGGGAAGGGAGTTCCTGGCTTGTTCAGACGCTTCAACGGATCTGGGGGAAGCGTGGACGTCCTGAAGATATTGGTGTTCTTGAAGAGCTGTGCGGGAACATTGCGGGCCGGACGGTTTGTGCGTTTGGTGAAGCGGAAGTGGCTCCCATTTTGAGCACCCTCCGTCATTGGCGTGGGGAATATGATGCCCTCATACGGGAAGCCCAAGAGACGATGCCTCGCAGCAAGGAAATTCCAGTTCTGACGCATTGAGTGTAATCGAGATGGCGACAACCCCAAAGACCACAACAGACATGATTACGCTGACCATCGATGGGAAGTCGGCAACGGTTCCCAAAGGGACTCTGGTCATTGAAGCTGCGCGGCAGGTGGGCGTGATGGTGCCCCACTTTTGCTATCACCCGAAGTTATCGCCAGACGCGAATTGCCGGATGTGTCTAGTGGAAATTGAAAAAATGCCGCGGTTGCAAACCTCCTGTAGTACACAAGTAGCGGAAGGCATGGTGGTGAAATCGGCTTCTTCCTCAGTGGCGCAAGAGGCCCGCAAATCGGTGCTGGACTTTATTCTGGCCAATCATCCATTGGATTGTCCTGTCTGTGATCAAGGCGGGCGGTGCGATTTACAGGACTTTTCGCATGAATACACGGCGACGACCAGCCGGTTTAAGGAACTCAAACGTGTCTTTCAGAAAGAGTACTTCAGTCCGCTCATTGAAACGCAGATGAACCGCTGTGTCCAATGTCTGCGGTGCGTGCGGTATTGTGACCAGGTCATGGATGTCAAAGCCCTGGCGCCGGTGGGACGCGGCACGTTGACGGAAATCAAAGCCTTCGGTACCCATGAATTGGATTGCGAGTTTTGTGGCGGGTGTGTCCAGATTTGTCCGGTGGGAGCCATTACCAGTCGACTCTCCATGTACGAATTTCGTCCCTGGATGTTGAAGCGGACTGATTCGATATGCGGGTATTGCGGGGATGGATGCCAAATTACCTTTCAAACCAAGAACAATAACTTAATTGAAGTGAATTCCACTCACGGAGCCGGCCGCAACAACGGGGATCTCTGTGCCCGAGGGTACTTTGGATACCATGTGAGCGTGCATCCTGATCGATTGACTTCGCCCCTCATCCGTGAGGGTGATAATTTTCAGCCGGTGCAATGGGAAGAGGCCTTGGAGTTAGTGGCGCGGCGTTTGTCTGAGATCAAAGCCACGCATGGCCCGGACGCCGTTGGTGGGTTGATTACCGGACGGTGCACGAATGAGGATGTCTATGTCTTTCAGAAATTCATGCGGGGGGTGATCGGGACCAATCATATCGACAGTAGTGTACGGTATGGACATCTGAACGGCGTGCGGGCATTACAGCGGGTTCAAGGCACGCATCAATGGACGGTGAGCTTTGAGGATATTCTTGCGGCCGATGTCTTGCTGCTTGTGGGTACCAATGTGACCGAAACCAACCCCATCACGGGATTGAAAGTTAAAGAGGCCGTCAAGCGGCGTGGGGCTCAATTGATTACGATTGAAACGCTGGAACCCGCCATTGGCGCCATGAGCAATATCGTGAATCTCTCGCGGCATCATTTTGGAGTAAATCCTGACGCTTATGCTGCAGCCATTCTGGGCATCCTGAAAGGGGTTCTTGACCAGCAAGCCATTGATCCTGAACTCAGCACGAAGGCTCACGGATATTTCAACGATATTTCTGCGCAGCTGGAGACGATTTCATGGCCGGTGATTGAAGGAGTGACAGGAAGCGCGGCTTCAGCTTACAAAGAGGCGGCGGAGTCTTTTGCCAAGGGTCAGAAAGTCGTCATTCTGGTTGGTCCTGGCGTTCTCCGAATATCCGGTGGCTTTGGGATGATGATGAATCTTTTGGATCTCTTGATACTCACTGGAAAACTCACCAAACCAGGATGCGGTCTCGCGCCGTTGGCTGAAGAAAATAACGATCAAGGCACGTTTGAAATGGGTGGGGTTGGAGATGTGCTACCGGGTGGGAAGCCTGTCGGGGATCGTGAAGCCCGAAAAGCTTTATCGCAAGCGTGGGGACGACCGGTTCCTGATTCACCCGGGGCGTCACTTCCTCAGATGATAGAGGAGGCTCAAAAGGGAAAACTGAAAGCCCTGTTTATTGTTGGAGAAAATCCTCGTGGGTCATTGCCTCCATCCTCAGGAATCCAACAGGCCTTGGAGAATCTGGAATTTCTGGTCTGTCAGGAACTATTTCTGACGGAAACCGCGAAGAACGCGCATGTGATCCTCCCTGCCTGTTCGTATGCTGAAAAAGACGGCACGTTTACCAATACCGAAGGGCATCTCCAGCCGGTGAGGCGGGCGATCGAGCCGGTGGGGGAAAGCCGTCCGGACTGGGAAGTCTTTTCGGCGCTCTCGGTGTTGATGGGTGATGCCATGGAGTATGGTGAGGTGAAAGAAATCGGCAAGGAAATCCATAACCTTCTTCCCGGTACTCGAACCCTTGGGCCTGGCCCCTTGCCTTCGAAGCCTGATCCTTCCGCCATCGCACGCTATGTCAGTTCAGAGTATAAAAGAGATCTGGCCGCGCGGTATCAGGTGCCTTCTTGTGCCTCATCTAACTCTAAAGGGGTGACTCTCACGATTTCGCAATCCCTGTTTCATTCCGGAAAATTTTCCCTCAAAGCGAAGGGATTGATGCAAGTCGAGAGTGAAGGAAAGCTCTATCTCCATCCTGAAGAGGCCGCCCGTCGCGGATTGGGAGATGGTGATCGGGTGAAAGTCATGAATAGTTTGGGAGAAATGAGCACCACGGTGAGCTTCCGGGAGCGCATTCCTCAAGGAGTGGGGGTGTTTCCGGAACATTTTGATCAAGAGATTCGACGGCTATTACCGTACGCGGTTGATCAGGAGACACAGGTTCCCTATTGCAGGCTGACTGAAGTTCGAATAGAAAAAGTGACAGCCTCATAACGTCGAGACCAGGTTCTCGGTTTGATCCTTTTAATCATAGGAGTGGTTCCGTCATGGACACGGGAATTCGATTAGCACTGACCTTAAGCCAAATTGGCGTGGTCATGGGCATTGTGCTGCTCACGGTCGCGTTGCTGACGTTGTTGGAGCGGAAGGTGTTGGGATGGATGCAAGACCGGATGGGACCGATGGAGGTTGGACCCTATGGAGTGTTGCAACCAGTGGCGGACGGGTTAAAGCTGTTTTTTAAAGAAGACATCATTCCGGCCGGTGCCAATAAATTCATGTTTAGTATGGCCCCGGTATTGTCATTAGTTCCGGCACTGATCGGATTTGCGGTCATTCCGTTTGGGCCCGATTGGACCATCGAAGTCGGTGGAGTGGCCTTTAAACCGTTTGTGATCACCGATATCAATATCGGCATTCTCTATATCCTGGCCTTTGCCTCGATCGGGGCGTATGGCGTCATTTTGGGGGGGTGGTCATCTAACAGTAAGTATTCCCTCTTGGGCGGGCTGAGGTCTGCCGCCCAGTTGATTAGCTATGAGTTGAATGTGGGGCTCTCCCTTGTCGGAGTCTTGCTCCTTTCCGGATCATTGAGTCTGGTGACCATTACCAACGCGCAAGAAGGTGGGTTTTGGAACTGGTACTTTTTCGCGTTTCCCTTCCCTCAGGCCGTGGCCTTCGTTGTGTTTATTATTTCCTCGGTGGCGGAAACGAACCGGACCCCATTTGATTTGCCTGAAGCGGAAAGTGAACTGGTGGCAGGGTTCTTTACGGAATACAGCGGAATGCGGTTTGCCTTTTTCTTTCTGGCGGAATACGCCAATATGATTTTGGTGTCTTGCGTGGCAACCGTCTTGTTCTTCGGCGGCTGGCATGCCCCCTTTGCTTTTCTGCAGGGGCCTGAGTCTCTTCATTGGTTGACCGGAATGATCTGGTTTACGATCAAAGTCTACGGGTTTCTGTTTTTGTTCTTTTGGTTGCGGGCGACGTTGCCCCGGTTACGGTATGACCAGCTCATGCGGTTTGGGTGGAAAGTCCTGCTTCCTATCGCGCTCGGCAATATTGTTTTGACGTCAATTTTCGCCTATATCTTTTCTGGCAATTAAGAAAGTTGGGTTGCATGAAGCTCAAAGAATGGGTCAAAACCCTCATTTTTTACGAGATTATGCTCGGGATGAAAGCGACATTATCCCATCTCCTGCATTATAAACCCATCACACTACAGTACCCGCACGAGAAAAAATCGTTGCCGTCTAACTATCGGGGGATGTTGGCATTGCTGCGTTACGATGATGGGACGGAAAAGTGCGTGGGGTGCGATTTATGTGAAGCTGCCTGCCCTTCACGTGTCATCCGTGTCGTGAGTGCCGAGGTGCCGGGGGAACCCACGAAGCGCTATTCTAAGGAATATTACATGGACATGACCCGGTGTTTGTTTTGCGGGTTGTGTGTGAAAGCGTGTCCCGTTGATGCGTTGGGCATGACTCAGGAATATGAATGGGCGGTCTATGATAAGCGGCAGTTGCATTTGAATAAGGAGCAGCTCCTGGCTATTGGCGATCGCAATTTTCCCATACGGGAAAAACGACTCGAATTTCAGCATCCCAATGTGGCCTATTTTAACGTGGGATTTAAAGAGCTTCCGCAAAAAGTTGAGTAGGCGTGCGGCTGGCTGTCTCGCTCAGTCAGCATGTCAATCATGGAATGTAGTCGAACTTCTTATATGAGCAGATCATGGGAACGATTGTCTTTTTCTATTTTGCCGGTGTGATCGTGGCGACGGCCGCTCTTGTGGTGGCCCTCAGAAGTCCGGTCTATAGCGCTCTCGCGCTCCTGGTGATGTTTTTCCACGTCGCCGGGCTTTTTGTGACATTGCACGCGGAATTCCTGGCGATTATTCAAATTCTGGTCTATGCGGGTGCGATTCTGGTGCTCTATCTCTTTGTGGTGATGTTGTTGAATTTGAAGCGTGAAGAGCGCTTTCAACACCAATTGACGGTGGGGCTTTTTCTGGGATGTATGTTATTTGCGGAAGCGGTTCTGCTGGTTGCCAAAGGCAAAACATCATTGGGTATGAATCTTCCTGCTCCAGGAGAATTCACTCAACTGACGCAGGGCAATACAGAATCCATTGGGGAACTGCTGTATTCCACGTACCTGTTTCCCTTTGAAATCGCCTCTCTGATTCTCTTGGTGGCGATGGTGGGTGCCGTCATCCTCACCAAAAAAGGGATATTGGAGGCAAAAAGCTAATGGATGTTCCGGTGAGCTACTATCTTGTGCTGAGCGGGATCGTGTTCTCGATCGGGTTGGTTGGTGTGCTCATTCGACGAAATATCATCATCATTTTATTATCCATTGAGTTGATGTTGAATGCCACGAATATTAATTTTGTGGCCTTCTCCTCTTACCTGGGCAATCTGTCGGGTCAGGTATTTGTGTTTTTTGCGCTTACCGTGGCTGCCGCAGAGGTCGCGGTAGGGTTGGCGATTATCATCGCCCTCTATCGTCATTCGGCCAGTATCAACATTGACGACTTCCGGTTGCTGAAATGGTAAGGCGATGCTGTACGCCTTAATTCCTCTCCTCCCACTCCTGGCCTTTGTCATCCTCGGGCTGTTCGGCCACTGGATCAAAGACCGAAGCCATTTGGTGGCTGTTCCGGCCGTCGTAGGGTCGTTTCTCATTTCCGTGATGGCGCTTACCGAGGTGGCCGGTGGGCAGACGCTTCAGGTTCCTCTCTATACCTGGGCGGATTCAGGAAATCTTCATATTACGTTAGGCCTCTTTATTGATCAGCTCACGGTGGCGATGTTGTTGCTTGTGACCATTGTGAGTTCTTTGGTGCATGTCTACACGATCGGGTATATGCATGGAGAGCCAGGCTATGCCAGGTTTTTCAGCAATATCGCGCTCTTTACCTTTTCTATGCTGATGCTGGTGATGTCCGATAATTTCCTTCAGCTGTTTGTTTTTTGGGAAGCCGTAGGTCTCTGCTCCTACCTGCTAATCGGCCATTGGTATGAACGTGAGTCTGCCAGGGCGGCCGCCACCAAAGCGTTTCTCGTGAATCGAGTCGGGGATTTCGGGTTCATGTTGGGTATCCTGCTGGTTTTTCTCACCTTCGGTAGTTTGCAATATCAGGAGGTGTTTCCCCAGTTGGATCAAGTGGCCGGTGGCATGGTGAATCTTCTTGGCTCTCTCGGAGGGCATTGGGAAATATCGGTCATAACCTTGATCTGTCTCTTCTTATTTATCGGTGCCGTTGGAAAGTCTGCTCAGGTGCCTCTGCATGTGTGGTTGCCCGATGCCATGGAGGGTCCCACTCCGATTTCAGCCCTCATTCATGCGGCCACCATGGTGACGGCAGGGGTGTTTATGGTGGCTCGATTGGCCCCGTTGTTTAACCTTTCCCCGGTGGCCATGGATGTTGTCGCGGTGGTGGGCGGAGTCACGATGTTTATCGGGGCGACCATTGCCGTCACGCAAACTGATATCAAGCGGGTCGTGGCTTATTCCACACTGAGCCAACTCGGGTACATGATGATGGCCTGTGGACTGGGTGGCTATATTGCGGGAATGTATCATTTGCTGACTCACGGGGCTTTCAAGGCCTTGTTATTTCTCGGGTGTGGGGCGGTGATTATTGCTCTTCACCATGAACAGGATATGCGAAACATGGGTGGGCTCAAAGATAAACTCCCTGTGACCTATTGGACCTTTGTGATTGGGTCCCTGGCCCTGGCGGGCTTTCCGCTGACGGCCGGATTTTTCAGCAAGGATGAATTGCTCGTGGTGTCGTGGATGTCTGGTGGATTGGGCAAAGGGCTGACTGTCTTGGGATTATTGACCGCCCTGATGACCGCCTTTTACAGCTTTCGATTGGTGTTTGTGACATTTTGGGGGGAATCCCGAGTCGATCCTCATCATGCCAAGCATGTCCATGAACCTTCAAAAACCATGACCATTCCTCTGCTGATTCTTGCGGTCCTGAGCATTGTGACGGGGTACATCGGCATTCCAGAATTTTTAGCGCCTGCGTTTCCCGCTGCTGAGGGTGGTGGAGGGCATCATGAAGGCTCAGCGGCCGTTGGCATCATGGTGACGGCCACAGCGATGGGTCTCTTAGGTATTGCCGGCGCGTATTGGGTGTATGTGAAGTCGCCGGGCTTGCCTGACCGGTTGGCCGCTCAGTGGCAATCGCTGTATCAGTTGTCATTGAACAAATGGTTCGTGGATGAAGCTTATGAGCGGACCGTTGTCATGCCAACACTGAATGTCGCGGACCGGTTATGGAAACGGGTGGATGTCGCTATGATTGATGGTGCCGTCAATGGAGTGGCGCGAGCCGTGGCCTGGGGAGGATGGGTGACGCGACGACTCCAAAGCGGACAAGCACAGAACTATGCGCTGGCCATGACGGTCGGCGCGGTTGTCATTTTAGGGGCCATGATCTTTTTCTAATGTTGAAGGCCGATGGTTATGAGTGTGGGGTATTTATGATGGTTCAACAGACAACATCCTTGCAGGAGATCACTGAATCGTGACTGAGATTGTCATTCCTTCAGGAGGAATGCCCTGGCTTACAATTGTCCTTATCCTGCCTCTGCTCGGGGTGGCAGCGTTGCTGCTGGCACATGAGTCGCTATCCCGGACCATTGCGCTTGCGGTCTCTGTCCTGACACTTCTGGTCTCATTGCCTCTCTGGTTCGTATTCGATAATACGAATGCAGGCATGCAGTTCGTGGAAAAGCATCAATGGATCCAGTCTCCCGCTATTCATTATTCCCTGGGCGTGGATGGGATCAGTATGCCGCTTGTCCTCTTAACCACCCTTCTCACCCCACTCTGTATCCTCGTGTCCTGGACGTCGATTCAAACCAGGATGAAAGAATTTCTTATCAGCCTGTTGGTGATGGAAACGGCCACAATCGGGGTGTTTGCGGCCTTGGATTTTGTGCTGTTTTATGTGTTTTGGGAAACGATGCTGATTCCCATGTATCTCCTGATCGGCGTCTGGGGCGGGCCGAATCGCGTCTATGCGGCAATCAAGTTTTTCCTGTATACGCTTGCCGGAAGTGTTTTGCTCCTGGTGGCGATTTTGGTGTTGTATTTTGAAGGCGGACGAACCTTCGATATTCTGGCCTTGACCCACGCGTCATATGCCCCCAGTTTGCAAGCCCTTTTGTTCTGGGCCTTCTTTGCCGCGTTTGCGGTGAAAGTGCCGATGTTCCCGTTTCATACCTGGCTGCCTGATGCCCACGTTGAAGCGCCGACCGCTGGAAGCGTCATTCTCGCGAGTGTCCTGCTCAAAATGGGCACCTATGGGTTTTTGCGGTTTTCATTGCCCATGTTGCCTGATGCCTCCGTTGCGTATACCCCAGTCATCATGACGTTGTCGGTCATTGCC
>JAOUGQ010000329.1 GCA_029865515.1 Nitrospirota bacterium | reverse complement strand
GGAACATGCCGAATTGGCCAAACAACAGATACAGCGGTGTTCCACGATCCATGGGGATTTAGTGGTGTTGGATCTTCGAAACGAAGAAACCATCTATGCCGTCAACCGGTTTATGATTTATGCCCTATATCCGGACTGCAAAATTTCCATCCATGTGATGTGGGGGCTGAAACAACAAAACACCGTGTTTGCGATAGGCAAATCGATCTTGAACAGGAATGCAACCATGAATATCGGCGAGCTCTGTCTCGGGTATGGCGGTGGCGGGCATCAGAATGCCGGCACCTGTCAGGTCGCCAATGAGGTGGCCGGCGTGAAACTCAATGAAATCATTGAGAAAATTCACACCCAAGAATTAAGCCCAGTGGGTGCATGAACGGCTTCGTGCGCGACGCTCTAGCAGACGAGAGATACAACAATGGAAAGTTGAATTTGCACTCTTCTAATTGGCCAAATCTTTTGGGCCACGGCCTGAGAACCCGGTTATCTAACACCTACCGTGGAGATGAAAACGTGATAACTCCTATCCGGCTGGCTTCATGCAGTCTTCAATGAACTGAATTAAATCCGTAAGGTCGCCATCATCAGCATGTTTCATGGTCCTGATATAGTGCTCGCGAACCTGGTTCCCCTGGGACATGAGTTGGATTTGTGGCCACCGAGGAATAGGGTATTGACGTGAGTACAAGAAAATATCCGTCATCAGTCTCGCATGGCGTCCATTACCATTAAAGGGATGGATGTAAGTCAGGCGATGCTGAAGTCGTGCAGCGATCTCGATAACCGGCATAGTGGACTTCGTCTCGTTCCAAGAATAGAAGTCTCCCGTTAACAGTTTGATCTGCTCCCGGATCAGGTGCGGTTCCACGCCAATGTTCAATCTCGTCTGGCGGTAATGGCCTCCCCACTCCCAGATGGTCTTGAACATGTCCGAATGCACTTGACGAATGTATAGGCATCCGTGAGCCATCAGGTTCCTTGTTTTTTCCTGCGTGCGCGAAACACATGTTTGTCATAAGCCCGACTGATGGCTTCGGCTTCTGCGGTGTTACGGACTGCCGGTGTTGAAAGGTGTTCAAGAATAAGGCCTGAGATATTCCCCCGGTTGGGGCGTCAATAGGTTGAGTGTCATCTTTCATCGTCTTGGCGCCATAACTTTTCGCGAGTATCATGAAGAATTTCGTTCGTACGTTTCTCCAACAGCTTCCTGAACACTTCTTTCTCCGGCGCCTGTCCTTCCAGTGCCATTGTCCCCATAGTTTTTTTTAATCTTGTAAGCGCAATGGCTTGAGCTCGACCACGAAGAATGTCCTCCAGAGGTTTTTGGGGCCAGGGTTCGACGCTAAGGTGACAGGAAAGGCCCTGGTAGATCCGCTGAAGGGTGCCGACTCGCGGGTCGACTTTTCCGGATTCAATCGCCACAAGATTTGCTCGTGTAATTTTCGCCCTATTGGCGAGTTCGCCTGGGTCATTCGAAGATAGGTCCGCAGAAGACGGACCCAATCACTCGGTTTGAGACTTGGATCATCAGGCGATGGATTAACCTTTTCCTTTGAAGTAACCTATTTGTTGGGGAAAATGGTGGAGGGCATTAAAAGCCAAAAAAACAAGGAGATTGGCTTTCTTAAGGAAGGCAGCGAGAAAGCAATTATAAAATGACGATTCTTTCATGAAAATGGCAAATGAATTATTTTAAATTTTCGATCGAACGAAAACATCTTGTTTTGTTAGGTCTATCCTTTTCCTTAAGGTTAGGCCGGTTCACCTCAGTAATTTGCAGTGATAAAGTCGAATATCGCGAAGGTCAACTGATCCAATTATCTCCGCATGATTTAGCAGAGATTTGCTTGTTCATAAAAACAACATCTCGAGCGTTTGTTCAAGAAGTCCAAGCGTATGTTAAGGGGCAGGGGATTCCGGAAGTTGGGCAAGAAGCAGATGGGTAGATGTCAGATTATGTAATCAATCGATTCAAAACCTTTGCTTCACTGACCCTTCTCAATCCCCATTTTTTTGATGCGGGAGAGGAGGGTGGTGGGTTTGAGGCCGAGGAGTTCCGCCGCCCCGCCGGTGCCGTAGATTTTCCAGTCGGTGCGTTTCAACGCGGCTTCGATGTTCGCTTTTTCCTGAAGGCGAATGTCCTCTTCGGTCAGAATCTCGCCGGGGCTGTCTCCATTTTTCTTGATGGGTGTTTTCAGTGAGGCACCGCTGGCTTGCGGCACGGGGAGGTCGAATTTCACCGATCCGCATCGGGAGGAGATCACGGCGCGCTCAATGATGTTTTGCAATTCCCTCACGTTGCCGGGCCAATGATAATTTTGTAGTTTCAAGACTTCGGCCTGGGTGAGTTCCCGTCCGGTGCAATTCAATTTCTTTCGAACATGAGCCATGAATGTATTTGCTAGCAGTGGGATGTCCTCCTTGCGATTGCGAAGCGGTGCGACTTCAATCGGAAAGACATTCAACCGGTAATAAAGGTCCTGCCGGAATCGGCGGGCTTCCACTTCCTGGGCTAACTTACGGTTGGTAGCCGCGATAATCCGGACATTCACTTTTCGCGTGGTTTCCTCGCCCACCCGTTCGTATTCCCCTTCCTGCAACACGCGTAAGAGTTTGCTTTGCATCTCCAAGGGGATTTCTCCGACTTCATCCAGAAACAGCGTGCCGCCATCGGCCGCTTGAAATCGTCCCGCCCGGTCTTTTAAGGCTCCGGTGAAGGCCCCTTTGGCGTGGCCGAAAAATTCGCTTTCATAGAGGTCTTTGGGAATCGAGGCACAGTTGACCCGCACAAGGGGGTGATCCTTGCGTTGACTGCGGCGGTGTATTTCGCGTGCGACCAGTTCTTTCCCGGTTCCCGACTCGCCGGAGATGATTACGGTGGCATCGGTTGGGGCCACCAGCTCGATCTGTTGCACCAGGTTGGCGATGGCCGGACTCTGCCCGATGATGGCGCCAAAGTTCTGTGACTCCAGGACTTCTTCTTTCAAGAAGGTGTTTTCCAGCTCCAGTTGGGCTTTGAGCCGTTCAATTTCCTCGAAGGCCCGGGCGTTGGCAATCGCCACGGCCACATGATCGGCAATCATCCGGAACCAGACGGTGGCTTCATCGGTGACCGGTTCCCGTTCGAAAACGGCCAACACACCCAAGATTTCTCCTTTATAGATGATGGGCTGTCCGTGAAAGCCCTGAATGTCTTCCTGCCGGGCCCAGTCGGGCCGCGCGATCCAGGCGAGGTTGTTGTCCATTTCATTGATGACGAGCTGCTGGCCCGTCTTTCCGATTCGTCCCACCTTACAGACGCCCAACGGAAAGCGGGCAAAATATCCGTCGATGTTTTTCCATTCCGTCTTATCTCCTACACCTGATCGGCCGGCACTCGCGACGAGGTGGAGGCACCTTGTCTGGTCCGGGCATTCCTCCCTCAACCGGCAGGACGAACATATATCGCCTGGCTTAATCAGCCAGATTCGCGCCAGGACTACAGTGGGTCGATCTGCCAGCCTCCGCACAATCAGCCACAACAAGTCGTTCAATGAACGCTGCTGGACGATGTCCAGCAACAGGCATTTCAGGGAATCTAACGTGGTTTCCCGGCATTCGGTTTTCATGGTGTTCATACCAGAAAAGATAAACGAAATTT
>JAOUGQ010000328.1 GCA_029865515.1 Nitrospirota bacterium | reverse complement strand
AACCCCTGGCTTGGGAAACCGCAGAAAATCGAGCCAGAGCTGAATTGGCGAAAACCTTTCGAACCTATACAGCCTATCTCATGCGAGATTATGCCGCTTCTACCTCTGCAGGCAATTTCACCAAATCAACCGAAGAACAAAACGTGGAACGAGCCGTCAAGACTTTTTCGGCGGTGACGTTGAATGGGGTCCGGCCCGTTGATCGGTACAAAGATGAGGATACGTCCACCTATTATGTCCTGACCAAGATGTCTTTTGAGGAAATGAAAGAAGTTCTTCAACAAGCGCAAGAGCTGGATGCGGAGGTGCGGGAGTTTGTTCGCAAGAACGCCGAAAAAGCATTTAAAAAGCTGGAGGAGGAAGAAGCCAAACGTCCAGCAGGGCTTTAAGGCTGAACTTGTAACTGTGTTTTTCCTTTTTCCTTAAGCTAAACATCAAGGTCTAAAGTTGTCCCTCATGCTGCCATTGCTCAGGTATAGTGCTGTCGTCGTTTCCTGCCTCTGTCTTTTCACGTTGGTATCTTGTGGAAAAGAAAAAAAGGTTACCAGGGTTGATCCGGGGGTGGTGACCGATTTTAGCGGTCGTTGGAATGATACAGACTCCAAATTAGTTGCGGAAGCGATGATGAAAGAAATGGTGACTCAGCCCTGGTTGGAAAATTTTTCCAGTCAACAGGGTCGGCTCCCAACGGTGATCGTCGGAACTATTCTGAATAAAAGCCAGGAACATATCAATGTCAGCACCTTCATCACGGATCTGGAACGGGAAATGACCAATTCCCAGAAAGTGTTGTTCGTGGCGAGTAAAAGCGATCGTGAAGAAATTCGCCAGGAACGGCAGGAACAAGCTGTCCATGCCCGGGAAGATACCCAGAAACGCCCAGGGCAGGAGCTGGGGGCGGATTTTATGATGAAGGGAACTATTAGTTCTATTGAAGATGAATTTGAGGGCGTCAAGGGAATCTATTATCAGGTGGATTTAGATCTGATCAATTTAGAAACGAATGTGAAATCCTGGTACGGACAGAAAAAAATCAAAAAGGTCGTCGAACGCAAACGTCTCTTGTTTTAGCGCAATGCCTTCTTGTGAACCATTTTTCTTCTTTGTGGTTCTCGTGTAACTCTCGTTCACGCTCTCTTCCGTTTTCCATTTCTCCCGCAACAGCCATCCTCTATTTCCGCTACCAGAAGCCCATTTCCAGGTGGGTAGGGCGCCTCGGTCTGCTCAGCCTCATTTTTCTGGCGACAGGGTGTGGTGGAATGTATGCTCATTATGGAGGGGTCGAACGTAGTCTCATAGCCGGCAAACCTGAACGAGCAGTCGAACTCATTCAGGAAGCCGGAGACGACTATGGACGGAACAATCACCTTCTCTATCTCATGGATTACGGGATGGTACTTCATTTGGCTGGGCGCTATCAGGAAAGCAATACGGTCTTGGAAGAAGCCCATTATCTAGTTGATGACCTGTATACGGCACGGCTCCGGGATCAGGCCTCGGCGCTTCTCGTCAATGAAGCACAGCTTCCTTATGAAGGGGAACCCTATGAACATGTTCTGATTAATGTGATTAAAGCTTTGAATTATGCATTGTTGAAGAATTGGAACGAGGCCCTGGTCGAAGCTCGAAGAATCGATCATAAGCTCAATGTCTTGAGCGACCGGGCGGAAGGGGATGAGTACAAGGAGGATCCATTCGCCCGTTATCTGACGGGGATGCTGTATGAAATCACAGGGGATTGGAATAATGCCTATGTCGCCTATCGCAAAGCTGAGGCCGTTTATGATGAGGCTCGGGCGTGGGACAAGGTGCCATTCCCGGATGAATTGAAGAGAGACCTGATTCGCGTGGCGAGTGCTCTCCATCTGGCAGATGATCTTGAGCAGTATCGGACGAAATATCCTGAAGTGGCATCGGAGCCGTTCTCTGCTCCTGACGCCGAGATGGCCCAGCTGATCGTTATCAGTTATAACGGTCGAAGCCCGCAAAAGGAAGATCTCTTTATCGATGTGCCCATTAGTCTGGATGCGCTTCAATTGGTCGTACTGGCCAAAGCGGCAGGTGGGCGGAGCACTCGCTCAACCAGGGTGGGGGAGGCCTTGCTCTATGGGATCCATGGTCAAATCGCTCGTGTGGCCTTGCCTCGGCTCGTTCACCAACGCACGACTATCGCCTACAGCACCATCCAACTGACGGATGGGACGCATACCTTTAACGCGCACTCTCAACGTCTGTATGATATCGGTGCTGTAGCGGAAAAGAATTTGGATGATGGGTATAACAGGTTGGTCTTGCGGGCGGTGGCTCGAACGGCCATGAAAATGGCGGCAGCGGAAGGAGTCGGCATTGGTGCCCGAGCTGCGGTAGACAAGAATTCACAAGGTTGGGTTGGGCTTTTAGCGGCTATCCTGGCTCGAATTTTTGTATTCGCTACCGAAGAAGCTGATATTCGCTCATGGCGGACGTTACCGGGGGAAATTCAATTGGCCCGCCTCTGGATTCCCGCTGGTTCGTACAGTGTCCTGTTGAATGCGGTTGACCATCAGGGAAAAGTCCTTGGCTCGTCGAAGACGGAGCAATTGAGTTTTCAGAGCGGAGAAGTTCGATTGGTACTTGAGCAGCATTTTGAGTAGGAGAATACATCTGATGTGGGTCAAAATTATCTTTCCGTTCGTGGGTGCCTTGGTCTTGTCCGGATGCTGGCTTCGAAGTACGCCAACCCCTCCGGACTGGGTCTTGACCCCACAAGAGGCCTATCCGGCTGACCGGTATTTAGTGGGAATGGGACAGGGCTCTAACCGTGATCAAGCAGAAAAGCGCGCCTATGCGGCTGTGGCGAGAATATTTTCCGCCCATGTCCAGGCGAAGTCACTTGATCAGGAATCGTATTCTCTCAAGGAAACGAATGATCAATCTTCGACGGAACGGACTCTGCATATTGATCACCTGACTCAGGTGACCACTTCAAAGCTGCTCGAAAATGTGAAGGTCCTGGAATCATGGTATCGTCAACTCGACCAACAGTTCTTCATCTTAGCTGGATTGGATCGACAGCAGACTGAACATTTGTTGGTTGAACGCCTGAGCGATTTAGATTTGACCATTGAAGGGTTTGTGATACAGGGTCGAACCCATCCTCAAAAAATCCATCGCATTCAAGGGTATAAGCAGGCTCTTCTGCTTCTTCAGCAACGCAACGTGATGAACACGGATTTGCGGGTCGTTCGCGGCAGTGGAGAGGGAATGCCGCCACCCTATACCAGTCAGCAACTGCAAATCGAGTTTATGGACTTTGTCGCCAATCACCTGGTGATCTCTGTGGTCATGGAGGGAGAAAATCATGAGGAGCTGGAGCGGACTATTTGGGAAGGGTTAAAGCGGGAGAGTCTGTTAGCCAGTGCAAGAGAACGGGATTCCATGATGCCGGGGGTGCAAGCGGATATCTCTATTTCCGGGACCGGAAGACTGTGGGTCGTGGATTTGCCGGACCCCTTATTTCGCTATGTTCGATGGTGTGGAGATGTGCAAATTCATGAAACCGAGTCGGGCCGTTTAGTTGGTGTGATTTCCCGGTCAGGCCGGGAAGGACATATTACTGAAAATGAAGCACGGATTCGGGCCAGCAAATCCATGCAAGAAGTCAT
>JAOUGQ010000058.1 GCA_029865515.1 Nitrospirota bacterium | reverse complement strand
TATCCTCATTAGGAATAATCAGGAAAAAGCCATGTAGACTTTACCGGTGTTCCGGTTTTGGCTGCACGTTCTGATCCGGAGAAATCGATGGTGATGGGTAGGGATGGTAACTTGGCAGATTGACAAAAAAGACTGTTCCTCTTCCTTTCACACTTTGCACTTCTATTCTTCCCTGATGTTCTTGAATAATTTGATGGGCAATGGCCAAACCAAGACCAGTCCCTTCATGTTCCTGACTCAAGTGTTTGGTGGTAAAAAAAGGATCGAAAATATGCTCGACATCCTCCGGCTCGATACCTTTTCCTGTATCTTGAATTTCTACCTGCACCCAATCTTGTGCCCAATCTGAAGAAATTTTTCGAGTTCGCACGGTTAATACCCCACTCCCGGGTAGCATCGCCTCTACGGCATTAAACAACAAATTGAGAAAAACCTGCTTTAATTGTTGACGATCGGCAAATACCTTTGGCAACCCGTTGGCCAAATCGGTCTCGACAACGATCAGTTCATGGGACGGCCGAATGCGAAGAGTGTACAGACAGGCTTCCACAATATCATTGAGATCTTCTTCCTTTAGAAACGGCTCCATCGGTTTGGCATAATCCAAAATTTCTCGAGTTAATCGTTCGATGCGAAACACATCTTCCTTGACCACCTTACTAAATCGAACGAGAAACTGCTCATCATCCTTTCGTTCAGGTGCCAGGTCCACAAACGCCTTAATCGACGTCAGGGGATTTCTAATTTCATGGGCCAACCCCCCGGCCATGGTCTCGAGGGAGCGAAGCCGATCAGTTCGACGGACCAACGATTGTGAACGTTTGAGTTCTTCATACAGCAGGGCATTGTCCAAAGCCACTGAGGCTTCTTGAGACAAGGTCGTTAATAAGTCTAAGTCTTGGATTGTATACCCTCCTCCACTTTTCGTATTAGGCCCGAACACGCAAAAACCTAACAGACGATTTTTATTGACCAAGGGGAGACAAACTTCCGCTCCGATTTTGGCCAACTGAGCCACGATGGATTGAGACTCAGAATTTTTTGTGAACGTTTCTAATTCATTTATGACAAAACAGGAAATCCCCTTTCTCCATAGTTCTGCCAGTGCGGGAGCTTTATTCAAATGAAATACTGGCGGGTCAGTCGTAGATTTCCCAAAACTGGATACCGGTCGATAATCCTGACTGCTGGAACTTCGTAAGTATAACACGCCCCATTCCAACCCCAATGCAGGGCAAATTGATTCCACGATCGTCCGGGTCAAATCTTTCAATTCCAGAATCGAGACAAGTGACTTAGAAAAGTGCACCACCGTTTCATGCCGGTTATAGCGATCTTTAAACAAAGATTTGGTGATAAATGTTTTCGCTTCCCGTTTCAACGAGGACGCTCCAAACACCAAGACGAGAAAGACTCCTAATTCGACAAAGGAATAAGGAATATTGATGTGCCCGAAATAGAGCTTTTGACCCAGCAAAAGGACAGGGTAGGCCGGAAAGGCGACGAGGGCCATGAGCAAGCCCCCGGTGATGCCACGCTCAACAGCCGTTCCTAGATCCAGAAGACGATATCGAAGGAGCGTATATGCCACCACCGACGTATAGACGGTGATAAGAATCGTCCCGTTTGGTGGAATATCAATCCCATACCAAAGCGGGAAACTGGTCATCCCCCCTACATACGCAATCACCGACCCGATGGTGAGGAGGTAGAAACGAGATCGTTCTGTGCCGGTTTTTGTCCGTGCCCCTTGATATAACAACCACGTTCCATAAATGGCGTACAGGCTGAATCCCAGCAGGTAGGCGTGGAAAAAAGGCCCCGGTTGAGGCCAAAAGGGGAAATCACTGACAGCATGCACATCGGCCACAAAATAGGAGGTGAAATTCATGCAGAAAAAAACAAACCCGGCTCCCCATCCGAGACGAATAAGCCATTCTTTTCCTTTCACCTGCTCCAATAAGGTCAGGACATGCCACAGGTAGGCTACTGGAAGAAAGATCCCTCCAACCATCAACAACCTTACAAAGAAAAGTGCCAGATCGTGGGATGAGGAAAGCTGCCAGGCCCAATACCCATATCCCCAAACGGATGCCACTAAGCAATACATCCCATAGGCTTGATGCTTGGGGTTTCCCGGATTTTTGGCGTAAATAATAAGGCCCGAAACCGTAGCGGCGAGACCATTCAGAAGCCCGCTGAAGGCGTAAAAATTCACGTAAAAGAAGTGCGCAGATGATGGAATGAACGAGCTTATTGGCCTTTCACATCTTCAGTCCTCATTGGACAATAAATGCCGGCAGAAGTCAAAAGGGTCGCCAAGAGGATTTTCTTAGGAAAAGCCTCTTCTGTCCTCTTTACTCGGAATCTTTTCATGGATACGCTTTCAGGGTCAATGAGACATTTGAGGCACATCCGTGTGCCCTGCCCCAGGAAAGGATCAATGAAACAGTTTGACTAGGCCACCTGTTTCAGAGGGCCTAAGGCAGAGTCCATTGCTTGACGTCGACATGTATTCTGAATGGCGGGCAGAGAGGTCTGCGCAGAAACCGCAGGTTTTTCCAAGACAATGAGGTAGGCTTGCCCGGTAAAAGCCGGATACACTTTCGCATGCGTGCAGCCTAACGTGGCAACAATCGCTTCCCATTCCGTTCGATCAAAAAAACAAAATTGCCCTTCTTTTTCAGCCTGCCGAATTTTTCCATAGTTATTCAACAGGTCCCGCGCCTCCTCTCGTTGCTGCGGGAGTTCGGCGCTCCTTACCAGGCTCTGGTATATACCGGAAAAGTCACCATTTGGTTTTAAATTGGAAATGACCATTCGTCCACCTGGCGCGAGAACCCGATAAAATTCCTTCAGGGCCGCGCGGGGATCGTGGACATACCCAACAACCAGATTGGAGACTATCCGGTCAAATTGGTTGTTTGGAAAGGGGAGGGGATGGCCTAAGTCAACTTGCGCCCAGGACATCTTCACCAAAGGATGCCAAGAGAAATTGCCTTCCTGACAGTCCGAGATCGCCGACACCATTGACCTGTTTGCCCTCCTCAACGCTTCCGGAACGACGTCAATTCCCACATATTCAATGGATCCATTCGACACCGGGATCTCGGCAAGAATGCCTGCTCGTAATCTATTCAAAAAAAACACACCCGCATTGCCATTTCCGCATCCGGCATCCAGAAACTGTTGTCCAGGGGTGATCGGCCCCAAGGCATGAAAGACGTGGTCTAATAATTTTACATAATCCGGACATTTTCCCACGGATTGAAAATGCCCCAAGTAATCGTGCCAAAACCCCGGTCCAACTTCCGTCATACTCTGTTGTTGCAACGCAATCTTTTCTTCTCGATTTTGTCGACCGAGATCCAGTCGATTGGGATGGTGGATCAAACCATGAAAGGAATTCTTCGTCACTCGCTCACGACACTGTGCCACCAAGTGTCGATACGTTTCACGGGCTATTTTGGGGTTTTCCTGGAGGCGATGTAACGCCTCCGGCACCACCATCCAATTCTCTACACGCCGACCCAATGCCTGACGAAAGACCTGAAGGTCATCAAGAGCAACCCACGCATCTTTTCCGGCGGATACCACGATTACAGGACAGGCTAAGGATTCCGCGTCATTCAATGAGTGCTCAAGGGTCACAAAATTATTGGTGATGGCATCCCCCAAAAATTGACTCCCAACATTAAATCCCAAAATATTCGCTGAGTCAGGGTATTGTCCAACGCGATAGCCCGCGAAAACATCTTCCTGATGAACTGTGGCTGCAGATCGTTGCACATTGACAATACCCATAAGCATGATCAAGAGGGATACCGATGGACATTCCGCTTCCGCTTTGAGGGCGACCCGCGCCGCTAAGCTTGAGGCCACGCCGATTATTGTTGATTGTGGCCAGGTGCCCCTGGCAAATCGGGTGACGGTTTGAAAATCATCCTTCATCGACGAAAGGGAAACGTCATAGTGGATGCCCTCGCTCTCTCCGACATGGTTCGTATGGTCATAGCGCACCACTTGAAATCCATTGCTGGCGAAGTAATACGCCAAGGTTAAGTAATCTCGTTTGGTTTCCCCGTACCCAGGCGAAATGACGACAACCGGAAGTGCTGTTGGCGCACCACCTTCTCCTGGCCGATCATGATAGGCACTGATCTGCTGTCCATTATTTTTTTTAATACAGAGGCGGGTACTCTGAATGCTCGTTTTTGTTGGGGAGAGAGTAAATTCCTGTGTCTTTTTCCTCTGTCGTTGCAGGGGGGAGCGAAGTGTAGGGAAATGCTGTCTAGACTTTTCAGTTTCCCAGGAAGAATCGACTACCTCTTCCTCTACCTCCCCAAGTAGAAAATTTCCTAATTGCGTTGAAGGCAAAGCGCCGATTTCTGGACGGAGAGTTTCAGCCTCTTCATTCCATGCACGGCATTTCAGAAGAATGTCAGTGGTCCCGTCCCACACCGAAAACCCAGATTTCTCTCGTATGTCTTGAACCCTGCATTGGAACTGTTGTAACGCGTGTTCTTGGCCCTGCGCAAAATATTGCAATTGAACGTTCTGAGCGATTTCTATCGGGGGAAACCCACTCATTCGGAATTGCACACAATCATCCTTCCACCCGATGAGGCGCCCTTCCCAGCAGCCACCCAAGCATCTCAAAAAGAGTGGAATGGAAGAGAGTGGCTGGAGAAGGGACAGAGTACCTGGAAGCAATTGTTGGGTTATTCGTTTCAACTCTTCCGGGTGATGAATTTGAGTCATACTAGTCAGTGCGGATGTCATCATGCTCATGAGTTCCCTCATTTAACCTTAAATATTTTTACTTATATGCAGGCACAAGATTTTCCCTGGATCTCAAAAGACCCTTACTCCTGTTTCAGTCTGTTATAGAGGGGGAGGAGAGATGAATAAAAATAAAAAATTTTGTGTCACTGTGGTATTCTCCACAATCAGTTGCTGATCAATTCAACTCTCATAGTGAAGTCATTAGAGCAACCTCAATGCCAGGCTAATGAGACCAGAGACCGATCACCATTTCCAGGAAAAATCCTTAGGATTTACTAGGAATTTATTGCCGAAGTCATGGTTGAAGAGCCACCACTTACCGATTCTTGATAAACCATATCTGTCGATCAAATGACAGAGGAACAATGGGATCGTAGGTCTCTTTGACATCCCCTTCACTCTTTTTCATTGACACCCCTTCCCGTGCTACCTAGAATTTAGAAAATTTGAGAGGAGGTTCGCATGCCAAACGAATCCGCTCCAACTATCCGCAACGTGGTTCTTGCTTCGTACCCTGGAGCAGGCAAAACCACCCTCTGTGAAGCCCTGGCCTTTTCCACCGGAGTCATTCAAACCATGGGGAGCATTCCTCAGGGGAATACCCTTGGTGATTTTGAACCGGAAGAGGTTCACAGGCATCATTCCATCAGCTCCGCATTATTTCAGTTGGAATGGCAGGGGGCGAAAATCAATATCATTGATACCCCGGGAATCGTGGATTATTCCTTTGAGGTTCAATCCTCCCTCAGGGCGGTGGATGGCGTGGTGCTGGTCGTTGGTGCCAGCACAGGGCTCCGGTCTGAAATCGAGCGAGTCTGGGATCTGATTCAGGAATACGAACTTCCCTGCCTCCTGTTTATCAATGAACTGGATAAAGAGCGAACGGATTACGGCGCCATCCTGGCAGAGTGTGAGAAAACGCTAGAAATCACCGGGGTCCCCCTCACGATTCCAGTCGGAAAGGAGTCCCAGCTGACTGGCGTCATTGATCTGATTGCCAGGCATCTCATCACTCCGGTTCCCGAAACCACAAAAATTCAGCAAACCGATATTCCTACTGAACATCAAGCCATGACGGCTGAGTTTCGGCGCAGGGTGATGGAACAGGTTGCGGAAACCAATGACCAATTGGTGGAGAAGTACCTTTCAAAGGGTGAACTCTCAGATGATGATTTGCGTGATGGATTGACGATGGGAACATTGGAACGGAGACTCGTTCCGGTGTTGTGCGGGTCTGCCATGCGGAATATTGGCACGTCCACTTTGTTAGACGCCGCATTGCGATTGCTCCCTTCTCCTTCAGATCGTGCCAGCCTGCATCCACACGTGGGGCAACAACCCCGGACGCATCACGAAGAACAACGAACATCTGATCCACATGAGCCGTTCTCCGCTTTTGTCTTTAAAACGACAATCGATCCCTTTATGGGGCGTCTATCATTTGTGCGGGTTCTCTCCGGGACCCTAAATGCGGATTCCGGTTTTTATAATGCCTCTCGCCAGACGAAGGAGAAAGGGGGACATCTCTTCTTCTCCATCGGGAAAAAACATCATCAAATTCATCAAGCGCATGCCGGCGATATCGTGGCAATCGGCAAACTGAAAGATACCCAAACCGGTGACACGATTTGCGATGAAAAGCATCCCATCGTCTTCCCCGGTATGAAAATTACCCGTCCGGTTATGTCCTATGCCTTAGAAGTGAAGAGCAAGAATGAAATTGACAAGGTCAGCCTGGGCCTGCACAAGTTAGTTGAAGAAGATCCCTCTCTGGAATTTCTTCGGAATGAAGAAACCAAGGAGATGCTGTTAAGCGGCGTAGGGCAGAGTCACATCGATGCCACCTTAGAGAAACTCAGGCGCAAGTATGGAGTTGAAGTGAATTTGCACATGCCGAAAGTCCCCTATAAGGAAACAATCCATCGCATGGCGCAGGCTCAAGGGAAATACAAAAAACAAACCGGTGGACATGGACAATACGGGGATTGCTGGCTACAGATTGAGCCTCTTCCGCGCGGGGCGGGATTTGAGTTTCACAACAACATCGTGGGTGGGGTCATTCCACGGAACTTTATTCCCGCAGTAGAAAAAGGGGTAATCGAAGCCATGCAACAGGGAATTGTTGCGGGGTTCCCCATCGTTGATATCAGGGTGGCTGTCTATGATGGCTCACATCATCCCGTCGATTCTTCCGAATTGGCATTTAAAGTGGCAGGTTCGATGGCTCTCAAGCATGCGCTCGAGTCTGCGGAGAGTACGCTTCTTGAGCCCATGATGTCGGTAGATGTCATCGTTCCGGATGATCTGGTGGGCACCGTTATTGGCGATCTCAACTCACGGCGTGGACGCATACAGGGAATGGCCACCAAGGGACACAATCAAATCGTGAAAGCTTTTGTGCCATTGGCAGAAATGCTGAAATATGCTCCTTCGTTAACCTCCATGACGGCTGGGAAGGGCAGTTATGTGATGGAGTTTTCAGGTTATGAGGAAGTCCCAAAGGAAATTATCACCCGCATAGTTGAAGAACATAAAAAGGGAAAAGAAGCCGTTTCCTCTATCTAACTGATGCATGGCTGAAATGCGAGGGGCGCTACGGCTGAGTTTTAATGACAATGAAAAAGGCCCTTGCCTTACGGATAATCCGCAGCAAAACAGTTTGACCAGGCTTCACTTTGGCCACCGCCTCGGAAAATTGAGTGACGGTCCGAATAGTTTGCCGATTGACCTCGTTGATTAAATCTCCTTCCTGAACACCCTCTGAATGGGCGAGACCACCATTTTCGACTTTGGTCACTAAGACCCCAACCGTCTCCTGTAGCTCAAACTGCTCGGCTAGTGCGGCTGTCAGCGCCTGGACATCAAGGCCTAAGGTGACCTCTGATTTTTGAGAGGGGAGTGAGGTCAATATGGATTTCTCCTGCCTTTCCGCCATCGGGACAAGATAGGTTAATTCTTTGCCGTCCCGTAGCAAACGAATCTTGGCGTTGTCACCCGGTCCAACACGTGCGACAAGACGAGAAAGTTGGTTTGGCGAATCCACGGGGCTGTCGTCTACCGACAAAATGATATCGCCGGGTTTAATGCCAGCCGCATCCGCAGGATCGTGTTCATACACTTCGTTGACGAGAACTCCATGGCCTTCTTTGATTCCAAATTGTCCTGCAAGATCTTTGGTGAGAGATTGAATCCCGACACCAAGCCACCCCCTGACCACTCGCCCCCGGGACACCAATTGATCGACCACACGGGAGACCATATCGGCGGGTATGGAAAATCCGATGCCTTGTGCCATATGGATAATGGCGGTATTGATCCCGACAACCTCACCTCTTAGGTTAAAAAGTGGACCTCCTGAGTTCCCAGGGTTAATCGCTGCATCCGTTTGAATGAAATTTTCATACCGGGATAAATTGAGACGTTCCCTTCCTATCCCACTAATGACGCCAAGTGTCACTGTCCGGTCTAACCCCATTGGATTGCCAACGGCCAAAACCCATTGCCCAACTTTTAATGCGTTTGAGTCGCCGAAATGAGCAGCTGGAAATTTCCGGTCAGATTGAATTTTGAGGACCGCAATATCGGTTTCTTTATCACGTCCAATAACTTGCGCAATGATGTTGGACTTATCGGATAGCCGGATGTCTGCCTCGGTCGCGTCCTCTCCAACAACATGATTATTGGTCACAATAATGCCATCTTCACGAATGATGACGCCTGAGCCGCTTCCTTGTGAAAATGGCGCTCGTCGTTGAAATCCTTGCCCCTGAGGTATCTCACGAATTGGCGTAATATTAACCACCGTAGGAGTCACTCGTTCAGCCAGGCTCGTGATGGTCTGTTGGATATCTTCAAGAAGTTGGAGGCCACGAAGCTCTTGGATTGTCTGACCAAAGGCTATTGACGCAGAAGCCAAGTAAAGAACAAAAAAACATAAAAATACGAGTAACTTCCTGCAAAAATCCATCTTATACTTTATGCTTATCTATGTCGGATAATAAATATTATGTTAATTAGAGAACAATCTCATTTTACTTTCGGTCCCCTGGGCAAGCCTGAGTATATTTTCTTTGTGGCAAAAATAAATAATCCCCATCATACATAAAGAATACAAACAAAAATACAAGTCCTGTGTCAGAAAAAACGCTATAAATGGAAAAACTCCGAAGGCGGCCAATGCTCCTCCAGAAGAATACCTGAAAATCAAAACAGCTCCCAGCCAGACCCCGATTAAAATTAGCCCAATTAAAGGATGAATCCCTAAGATAGAACCCAGGCCGGTGGCAACTCCCTTTCCACCATTAAATCGTAAAAATAGCGAAAAGACATGACCAAAAACGACGGCAAACCCCACCAAAAGAATCCAGACCCATGGAAACCCCACAAAGTTGGCCATAGTCGTCGCGAGGATCCCTTTACCTAAATCCCCCAAAAGCGTTAAAAATCCGGCTTTCTTGCCACATACCCTAAGAACATTGGTAAATCCGATATTATGGCTCCCATGAGTTCGAGGATCATCTGCTTTCAATATTTTGGCAACTACCAGGCCAAACGGAATAGAACCCAATAGATAGGCACCAAAAACACCTGATAGATATAGTCCCATCTTCTTGCGTCTTGGGAAGAACAGCCTACCAATATTGCGGGCTAATTTTCTTGAAGATTTGGATGAGATATCGCGAGCCGGAAAGAAGGGAAAAAAACAAGGCCACATACAGCAGACCGGTGCCGACATGAGAGAGCAAATCTTCAAATTGAACCCAGACACCTTGAAGGATGAGACAGAGGATTCCCCCTATTTGCCCGATCACTTTAAATTTCCCGACGGAGTCGGCAGGGACCACAAAGCCTTCTTTCGCCGCAACAGCCCTGGCTCCAGTGACAATCATTTCGCGTGCAATCATGACAATGGCCAACCACACGGCGACACGCTGGAATTGCACGAGAAGGATAAGCCCAGAGGCGACCAGAAGCTTATCAGCCACCGGATCGAGTAATTTTCCTAAATTGGTAATCTGCCCGCTTCTCCGTGCCAAATATCCATCAAGAAAATCGGTAAAGGCCGCCCCGGCAAAAACCAATCCGGCTACCAATGCCCGATCCGGGCTCGATTCAGAGAAGAGCCAGACAAAAACAGGAATTAACAGGATCCGCAAAAGTGTAATAGAATTCGGAAGATTCAGATAGGTTTCCCCCATAATTAAACCACGGCCTTCCGATTTTCTTTTTACCGCTTCTGAATGATTCATGATGAACAATACCTTTATCGAAACTTCACGTAAAAGCCGAAATTTCTCCTTTTCCTGAAACATGCCAAATCGCTTGAAGTTGTTGCAATAATTCCTTCAACTCACTCAATCTGACCATATTCGGCCCATCCGATAACGCTTCCTCAGGGCGAGGATGGACCTCCATAAAGAACCCGTCACATCCCACTGCAGCAGCAGCACGGGCCAAAGGCGCAACAAACTCCCGCTGCCCTGATGAGCATGTGCCCCCACCCCCAGGCAATTGGACACTGTGCGTCGCATCAAACACAACCGGATATCCAAGGTTTCGCATTACGGGAAATGATCGCATATCGACGACAAGATTTTGATAGCCAAAGCTGACACCTCGTTCCGTCAAGAAAATTTTCCTGGTGCCGGCCTCTTGAAGTTTATTGACGACATTTGTCATATCCCATGGCGATAAAAATTGTCCTTTTTTTACATTGACAACTCTGCCGGATTTGGCTGCCGCACAAAGCAAATCGGTCTGACGGCATAAAAATGCGGGGATTTGCAGCACATCGGCCACTTCAGCAACCCGAGAAACATCTTGCACTTCATGAACATCCGTCAGAATGGGTACATTTAACTCATCTTTGACTTTCTTGAGAATTTTCAACCCGGCCCCAATCCCTAAACCTCTAAATGAAGAAATCGACGTGCGGTTAGCCTTGTCATAGGAAGCCTTGAAGATGAAAGGGATGCAGAGATCTTTGGCAATCTCCGCAATCGCGGAAGCGGTCTCCAGCACCAGAACTTCACTTTCGATAACGCAAGGCCCCGCAATTAAAAAATGCGGACACCCTCCGCCAACGGAGAACGGGCCAATGTCGACTTCAGCTGGCTGAGCCATAAAGATCCGGTTCGTCAGGTGCCGAATTTTCGTTGAAGGGCGGCCCCAATGAATGCGGTAAAGAGAGGATGGGGGGAACAAAGCCGTGACTGAAATTCTGGATGGAATTGCGTACCCACAAACCAGGGATGCCCTTTTAACTCAATAATTTCCACCAGCCGTCCGTCAGGAGATGTCCCGCTAATGATCAGCCCCTTTGAGGTTAAAGAATCCAGGTACTCGTTGTTAAATTCATAGCGATGCCGGTGTCGTTCACGGATTTCGGATTGCTCATAGGCCGCAGAGGCAAGCGTATTGGGCACCAATCGACAAGGGAAGCCACCTAAGCGCATCGTCCCTCCCTTATCTTGAATGGTTCGTTGCTCGGGGAGGAGATCAATCACGGGATACGGCGTTTCAGGATTAAACTCCGAACTATTGGCATTCTGGAGTCCTCCGAGGTTTCGTGCGATCTCAATCACAGCACATTGCATTCCCAGACAAATTCCAAAAAACGGAAGATGTCTCTCTCTGGCATATCGAATCGTCTCAACTTTTCCTTCGATCCCCCGAATGCCGAAACCACCGGGAATTAAGACCCCGTCCACATCGGCCAACATCCGCTCAGGGCCATCCTTCTCGATTTCACCAGACTCCACCCAGTGAATGTTGACGCCGGTTTCATCTCGTAAGCCTCCATGAATCAACGATTCCGATACACTCTTATAGGATTCACGAGATTCCACATACTTGCCAACTAATGCAATCGTGACTTCATGCCGGGGCCGCTTAATTTTCTGAACTAAGATGTCCCAATCCCGAAGGTTTGGTGGTCGGGTTTCAAGTCGAAGCGAACGAACGATGAGTTCATCCAGGCCTTCTTTTCGCAAAATAATGGGCACTTCGTAAATAGAATCAACGTCCTTTGCCGTAATGACGGAGCCTTTGTCCACATTACAAAACATGGCAATTTTATCTTTCACCCCAGGAGGGAGAAACCGGTCCGTCCGGCACAACAAAACATTTGGTTGAATCCCTATTTCACGAAGCTTATTGACCGAGTGCTGGGTCGGCTTAGTTTTGAGTTCTCCGGCAGTCCCGATATACGGCACCAACGTGAGATGGATATACAGAACATTTTCCCGCCCGACATCATAGGGCATCTGCCTGATCGCCTCTAAAAAAGGCAAACTTTCAATATCACCGACCGTTCCGCCAATCTCCACGATCACCACATCGACATCATGCGCCACGTTGAGAATCGTCTGCTTGATGGCGTCCGTAATATGGGGGACCACCTGAACAGTCGCGCCAAGATATTCCCCTCTTCGCTCCTTTTGAATAACCGATTCATAAATCCGTCCAGTCGTGCAATTATTTTCACGGCTTAATTGAACAGTCGTAAATCGTTCATAATGCCCCAAATCCAAATCAGTTTCCGCTCCATCGTCGGTGACATAGACTTCACCATGCTGATAGGGATTCATGGTGCCTGGATCCACATTGATATAGGGATCCAGTTTTAAAAATGTTATGGTCATCCCTCGGCTTTCTAACAAATGCCCGATAGCCGCGGAAGACAGACCCTTCCCCAAAGACGAAACCACTCCCCCTGTGACAAAAAGAAATTTACTCATAGCTCTTTTCAGGTTAGATGATGAATCGCATGCCCCCTTCCCTGTCGACTCCACCATATTGCTCTACCTATTTTCAACCCTCTACATGGCCCCTGAAGAACTCTTTTGAGGCTCAAAGGAATTTCTCGACAAGAGGGCCTCCGCAGTGTGGACATCCTCTGGATGATCAATACGAATCGATTCGTGTGCCGTTTCCCACACCCTAATCGGAAGTCCGTGTTCTAATGCCCGAAGTTGTTCCAATTTTTCAGCGTCTTCAAGATAGCCCGTCGGCAAACTGGCAAAACGCAACAACTCGGCTTTTCGAAAAATATAAATTCCCAAATGCATAAATGCGACGCAATCATTCCCAGAAGGTATGCCATCACGCCAGCAGGGTATCGGGCTTCGTGAAAAATACAACGCATGGCCTTGGTGATCAGTAACCACTTTCACAATCGAGGGATTGGCCAGGTCTTGAGTCCTGTACAATTTCCTTTTCAGAGTCCCGATGCCGTCCCGAGATTGAACAAACGGAAGAATAAGATCATTCAGCAACCCCGGGTGCTGGGGAATTTCATCAGCCTGCAAATTCACCACCACGTCATATTTCAATTGAGAAACCACTTTCGCCACCCGGTCGGTTCCTGTTCGACAGGCATCTCTCACCAGACAAACTTCCCCACCGAAATCCTGAACACGTTGATAAATGGCCTCCTGGTCGGTAATGACCATGATTTGCCCGACGTGCGAGACCTGTCGAACCGCTTCATAGACATGTTGAATTAATGGCTTACCAGCCAGAAGGGCCAAAGGCTTTCCCGGAAATCTGGAAGATCCATAGCGAGCGGGAATACACAAACTGACAGAAGAATCAGTTGCGGTCATGAATCAACACCTCTTGGAGTTGCGCTCGAGTCACCGTGGCCGTGCCCACCATTCCCACTACAATGCCTGCCGCTTGATTCGCTAACATTGCAGCATCAGGAAGTGAGGCCTTCGCACTGATAGCCAAGGCCAGAGTACTGACAACCGTGTCTCCCGCTCCCGTCACATCATACACTTGTCGAGCGACTGCCGGGATCGTCCAGGATTGCCCATTGCATTCAAAAATACTCATCCCCTCCTCTCCCCTTGTGACCACTACCGCCTGGCATCGCAATCGTTGTTGAAGGGAAAGCCCGATGTGTTCAATAGGAACATCCTGGGTTGGAAGAAACCCTGCAGCCTGTTTGGCTTCGAGATGATTGGGTGTGATCACCGTCACCCCCTCATAATAGGCCATATGCTCCACCTTGGGATCCACCACAATCGGAACGCCATTTTCCTCAGCTAATTTCTGAATGGCCTTCATGAGTTCCCCTGTGATCGTGCCCTTCGCATAATCTGAAACCACCAGGCAGGACAGATCGGGAAGGCGGGAGGCCACATACCGTAGTATTTTATGCGCCAG
>JAOUGQ010000327.1 GCA_029865515.1 Nitrospirota bacterium | reverse complement strand
CAAGGCCCGCCGAAAGACATTGCCAAAAATTCAAAATCCATCACCGGTAAATATTTGACCCTTTAGTCTTCCAAAGCTAACGTTTTGGGGAAAAGTACCAGGACCTGATCTTGCAGTTCGATGCGGTCTGTTTTTTGGAGAATTGGCAATAACTGCGGGTGGCGATAGGCGTACCCCGTGAGATTTTGTAGTCCAATGGCACGCAAGGATTTTGCGCTAATCCACACCCCCTGATTGCCCTTAACGTCAGCCAGGCTGAATCGATACCTTCCACCAATTTTGTCTATAGAAACCCAGAGGCGGCCATTTAGATAACGTCCTTCATAGCCCCACTCAGCCAAATCGATGCTACCACGGAGAAAAAGCCCCCCATCCTCGAACTCGAACCGAATCCTTGAAGACACATCCCGCGGCAGTGGCTCTGTCACCAAAGCAGTCAACTCATTCGCACTCAACCTTAAAGGGTTGGAGTTTTCCGCTAAGTTGTTTTGATTTAAAAATTCATCAACTCGTTGCCCTAACGACTCTACCTCATGGCTGGAAAGACCATGGCCCACAATTTCAATCGGGGTTGCTTGGGTCGCCCTCTGGATCCGCCAATCCGTAACGTATTCGGAAAAAAAATAGGCCCCTACCCCCAACAATAGAAATACAAAAAGCACCGACAAACCAAGAAGAAAGCCAATGCTTTTCCCAAGAATTGTGCCGCGCGTTTTCGTCACTGAACTTTCCATTACCACACAATGCTGAAATGCGTAACAGTCCTATTGGTCAAAAAAGGAGTCCACGGCGGATAAGGGGCGAAGGCTTCTCGGTTACAACCACCCATTTAGCCGCAGCAAAGAACAAGTGTTGAGACCCGGTTTCAGCTATGGTTTCAAGTAAAATGATCACTGCATTTGCGCACCTTACTCAAACGCCTTTGTTTGGGATTGCTTACTCACAAACCTTTCTCCACTTTACCAGCACAAAGAAAATGACGAGTCCTTCAACACTACTGCCAATGGCCAGCATACAAAGTTCTAATAGGTTTAAAGTGATTGGTTCGCCCAAGAGGGTGTTATAAATAAACCACTCTTGGAATAACCAGTATATGGACCATATCACGAAGCCCCAGAATAGCCCCTTTTTTATCCAATTGTTCCCAAGCAAAGGGAGTTAGGTCTGGGGTCCGGTCTTGCAATAACACAATTTTTCGGCTTCACTCAAATCTCCCAAAGCGTGACCATCCGTTGTTCTATTGCCAAACCTGAGGTGCAAAAAACACTTACCGGTTCAAACCGCGGATTAGGCCGTAGTCAGCCGCACCAGTGGCCATGAACGAAAACGACTGGTGACTAGGAAGGATTGTTGATTAACGAGCGAAATATGTCAACAAGGTAGGGGGGCAGGGAGCGATTAACTCTTCCGCCTCTTTCCTGCCATTCTGCGTTACCCTGTTCGAGCAAAGTCCTTTAACTCAATGATGTGACCCAGCTTGTCTGCTTTTCGAAGATACTGCGTATCGGCTGTGATGAAGAAAGTGTCGGAAGACTGCAAGGCGACTGCGTGATACAGGGTATCAAAGAGATGGTGGTTGAGATCCACCGAAAGGCGACAGGCCTGTTCATACACCTCCCATTCCGTGGTCATGGGCAACTCCATCGCGAGAAAAGTCTGAAGCATGCGGATCGATTGCTTAGGCGCCAATCGAGTCAACACGGCTCCCACTTCTGCTAACCAATGCGGAGGCTGAAGCACCTGGCAATTTCCCTGCTGAATGTCCTTCAACAGAGCCAGGGCTTGTTCTTGATGCGTTTCACCGTCTTGGACAGGGAGAGCCCATTTCACCACCACACTGGCGTCAACCACCCAAGTGGTCATGGTCGTCCCTGGGTTCGTGCAAGACGAATATCCTTGTCCGTCACCCGTGGAGCTTGTTCACGCAATGCGAGCAATTGATCGATGGCCCGCTTGCGCCGTCCCGCTCGCTTCTGTTCTTCGATCGCCTGTTGCATCAGTTGCGTTAACACCGCACTTTTGTTTTTTCCCGCAAAGACTTTATCAAATTGCTTTTTGACATCTTCAGGAACACTGAAATTCACGGTAGCCATAAAACATCTCCTTTGTTGAAAATTTCAACAATATTGTGGCTCACCGTAAATCACTTGTCAAACCCATCCCTTCTTGAATGTCTTGTGCACCATGCCTGCTTGGTCTGGCTTGAAACAGGATGCACCAGTACAGGTCCGCGCATTCCAAATCCACACCGGCCAGTTCGGCTCCCGAGAGTTCGGCGCCTTCCAGGACAGCGCCTTAAAGCCATGAAGAACCACCCGGAGCGAGCTGATAGGCCTTTCTGAGTTCACCAAAGCCATCGCGGATTTCGATGAGGTCGTACATAGGAAACCTATGACAGTCCGGACTTTTGGTTTTGCTGTTTTGAGGTCAGCCGATACCAGCGGTGGTAAAGGTCAGGTTGTTGCCAAAGGGTACGATCCGACTGCCTAGCCGAAGAAGCATGCGCATTCGTCTTTTTTCACGACCGCGAGAAACTCTTCGACAGTCGATACTTCCGGAACCGGCTCATACCTGTGCCATTTCAAATCGGCGCGTTTCCAATAAATCTTCCACCTGCCCTTTGCTCGCACAAACGTGGCCTTGGCAAAGGGATATTCCTGCTTGATCTTCGGCTTGTCCCATTGTGGGCGGATCTCGAATAGCTCGATGCTTTGACCAGTGAGACGAAATCCAAAATCGAGCTGAGGCCGAATATGTGGTGGGGGCCTGAGCTTCTGGACAAATGCGCCGACCAGGTTTTCGATTCTCTTTCGCTCAAGATCGTTTAGCGCCATGCTCTTACCACATAAGAGTCCACAGCTGAGCCGGGGGCCGGAAGGCCGTCGGTTCTAATGCCCAGCATACGCGGTGACACGAACTCCGGTCCCTGCCCGCAGCCGGCGCACACTAGATCTTCCCGCCGACGATGCGGGCCAGGGCGATGAGTTGCTCCGACTTGGCTGGTGCATCGTCGGCAACGAGTTTCAACTCGAACACAGTTCTGCCCTTGCTGGCCGTCGCCACCATCTCGTTTTGCTCTGACATATCGAGGAGAAAGCCGAGGTCACCGATGTCGAGTTTTCGGCTCGATCCTTGATGAGCCCATTTACCGATTTTAATCTGCTTGAACCCCCTCGTCTGATGATGCCTTGTAGGTGAGCAGGTCGAGAAATTTCAAATTGGTGCCTTCGACATGAAAGTACCGGCAGTGCTCCATCTTGACGTCTTTGAGCAAAGCAGCTTCGCTGGCGTCCTGTTCCTTACCGTCGTTGCCCGGGATCACGCTATTCACCTGCTCGCGGGTCAACAGGCTGCAGACCCCGCTGGGTTGCTCATCGGAGGCACTCGCGGCGTGCTGTGCCGGCGTGCCGGGCGCCTCGCTACCATTGCCACAGGCGAAGAATGCCGCGGCCGCGGCCATAACCAGACAGAAATTCCTGAAATTCGATTTCATTGTCACTCTCCTCTCTAGTTTTAACAGCATCTGCAAGCAACACCGGGCTTCTCGGTCGGCCTAAACGGATTGTCAGGTGTCACGACCAAGGATTTCATACACAAGTTTGTTTTCTGCATATACCTGTCACAATTAACGCTCGGCTTTGCGCGCTAACGT
>JAOUGQ010000326.1 GCA_029865515.1 Nitrospirota bacterium | reverse complement strand
CTGCGAGGAAGGCATCAGGGTCTGAGGTTTGAGGGAAGGAATGCACATAGGAGGTTTAGAGCGACCACATCATGCCGTCAGGATGGAGGAAGTGGGCAATAACCTGTTTGGGGGACTGTGTGAGGAGTGGGGCGAAAACTGTTGGCCTGAACCCTTTGAGGCAACCGCAAGTAGAAAAAGGGATGACCCACGGATATTCCGTGGGTCAGGAGATTAACATGGAAAAGGGGAAACCTATCCGACGAGTTCTGCGACTGGTTTCTGTAAAGACCGGTGGGTGTGCTTTCGGAATTTTGTCCATTTGTGGGTAGAAGAAGGCACTGGCTCCAGGGTCGGCTGAGTAGTGGGAGCTAGTGCGGGTTGGCTTTCCCCTCCAAGAGTTTCTTCTACTCGTTGTAATTCCTTGAGACGAGCCTGGTGCTGCTCCAATTCCCAGGCCACCGCTTTTGAGAGTTGCGCCACCTGTCTTCGCAATTGATTCATGGCGCGTTCATGCTGCAGTAACTCGCTCTTGCGAGCCACGCTGACGTACCGGCTATCCACATACATCATCTGTCCATCCCTCCTTGCGTTGAAGGCCTTCGTGTTGAGGTGGCCTATTGGCTTTTAGGAAAAGCAAGCTTGTTGCCAGATTCTATTCCTTCGACCGACTGACATGTAAGGTCTTGATGCCTCATCAAATTTTGATAGCCTGATCTGCAGGAGGTGTGTGACCCAATTCGGAGATGGGTGAAAACGGTCAATATTTTTGACCATTGGCATGATACGTTTCATGCATTTTTCAAAATCAAAAGAAGTTTCACGATATCTGATATAGAACGCCCATAACATGGGAAAGGTTTTCGACAGAATGATCTTTTGTGCTGTTTTCTCTCCTTATCCATTCGGGCGTTTTTTGTTGGATGCCGCGTATTGCAGGTCATTCGTTGAATCTTTTCCCTGTATTATTGCTTTTTATGTTATCTCATCATGATATGTTTCCGAATGCACATTTTCTTTAGACCGGCTTTCCGTCTGAGCCAGGTATAATTCGTGGTCAGGTGAAATTGTGATTATGACCTCAAAAATATCAAGCAGCCTTTAGAATAAGGAGGAAAATCCGAATCGTTATAAAACCCGTTGAACTTAAGCTGCCCATAGACTGTGATTGAATATCAAATCACATAATCATTCACCATAAGGTTATTATGCTCACAAAAAAGGTATCTCCAAAAAATTTCCGGGAGCGATTGCTGGATATAATGGCGAAAAAGCATCATTGGGCCTGGTCGTATTTTTCCGGTCCGACTCTGACAAAAACGCAACTAAAGATTCATTTCCAACAGGAATATGCTGTGTATGTTCGTGACTTTCCGGTATTTCTGGCGCGTATCCATGGAAAGAACCCGCCCTTGGACGTCAGGCGAATGCTGGCAGAAAATATTTATGAAGAAGATACCGGCAAGCTATCATTGGGGACTTCACATCCGGAACTCTTTATGAAAATGATGAAGGGCTTAGGATTTCGCCCGGGTGAGTTTGAGAAGATTCAGTTGTTGCCTGCGACCCGGCGTTACCGTACGTGGTTGAATCGGATTTCCGATAGTTCCGATTGGGTGTTGGGAGCAGCCGTCTTGACGATATTTGTTGAAGGCAGTGTGCATGATCGTCAGGAACTCCTCCATCCCGCCAAATCAAAACCCCTTCGGCATATTCACGAAAAGATTACTCAGCATCCACTGGTGCAGTATCAGGGAGTTTCTCCTAAGGCGATGGATCTCATCCGAGCGCATCAAATGGTGGAGGCCGGTCATCGCCACGATGCCTATGCGATGGTCGTGAATTATGCCAAAGAGACCTCACAGCAGGAATCCGTTCTCAAGGTTATGGAGAAGAGCCTACAGATTTGGCTTCGATATCGTGATGCTGTGGCACGTGCCTGTGGGTTGAAGCCGGGGTGACGGTTCTTTCAAAAAGAAGGTGATTGTAGGCAATCATCGTCCATGTAATCCAGGAATCTACGGACTCCACGCTTCTCATTTCTCTTCTGGTCTTTGTCGGGAGGGCTGTGGGATTGGGCAGGTTGTTCGGTGGATTTCGACAAGGACCTTCGCAAGAGGAAATTTTCAAGCAACAATTATGGATCGATACATACGTATCGATTTCCTGCCTTGGTTGCCAGTACCGTCACCGATACCTATCCGCACTTAACTGAGCCTCAGGTGAAATCCGTGTTGAAAGGGTTGCGGGAATTTTTTTTAATTTTTTGCTGTGAAGCGGGGCCCGTAATGATTGCGATGCCCTCTCAAGTGGTGGATGTGGCCTGGCATGAATTCATTCTTTCCACCCGTGATGATCAAGAGGTTTGCCAAAAAGCCTTTGGCCGGTTTCTCCACCATACCCCGGCTGAGGCTCTGCAACAGACAGGGAAGGGTCCGGATGGTATCAGGCGGGCTTGGCGATTGCCTGTGGGCGAGAGGGCCTTTCTCCCAAAATCCCTAGTTGACTGCCTTTGTTATTTGCCTTAGATGCAGACCTGGATATCCCCAACGGCTTCAAATACAGCTTGGATTGTAAGAGGCCGGGAGCCATCCCTATTGCGGAAGTCAGATAGGCTGCTCAGGAGGGAGCTGCGGTGCGAGTGATTCTGGCTGCGGTTCCACCTCCCACAGTGATTCTAATGGGGATCGTTCCGGGTCCGGTTGTGGTTCGAGTTGTGGCGGTGGCTGCGGCGGGGATTAAAGAATCAAAAGGAAATTCTCAAGATTAGGAAATTGAAATTAAACGAGAGAAGGATGGGGAATGGGGCTGACGTCGACAGAGACGTCGAGAGTGTGTTGTCCTCCACCCACCATAAAGCCGTTGATCGGGCTCACATCCCCATAGTCCCGTCCCCAGGCTAACGTAATGTGTTCATCGCCGGGAGTGAGATTGTTGGTGGGATCAAAATCCACCCATCCAAGATCCGGACTCCATGTGGATATCCAGGCATGTGAGGCGTCGGCTCCGACCAGCTTTTCCTTTCCTTCAGGCGGGTGCGTTAAGAGGTAGCCGCTGATATACCGAGCTGGCAAACCAAGACTGCGCAAGGCGGCAATTTCCAGATGAGCAAAATCCTGACACACGCCTTTCCGTGAGGCCAGCACGTCTTTGACCGGTGTGGAGACTTCGGTGACTCCCCCTTCATACGTGAACTCCCGAAAAATCAGGCTGGTTAAGTCCATTACACCGGCCAGAAGTGGACGGCCTGGCGGAAAACACTCACGAACAAAATCGTAAGTGGCATCGTCAATCGTGATGTAGGGAGAGTCATACATAAATTGGTGGGCTTCCAGATTCGGGGAATCGGTACGTGTCTGCAGTTGTTGAACGAGTTGATCCCATGGCGGACTTTGGTCCATCTGTAGCGGATCCGGTTTTGTGATATCCACCAAGGTTTTAGCCTCGACAATCAATTGGGGATGGGGGGTTTGGATGGTCAAATGGGTAATGGGATTTCCAAAATAATCTTCTCCTTCAGAACGGACCGAGGGTGTGGGGTTAAAAATCACGTTGGATCGTAGGCAATGTTGGCGGGGGTGAGATCGGGGGGTGAGCCGCAACACATGATGAGAAATTGCAACCGGCTGGCTATATGTGAAGGTCGTCCGGTGCGTGACCTGATAGATCACGGG
>JAOUGQ010000325.1 GCA_029865515.1 Nitrospirota bacterium | reverse complement strand
CCGGTCAGGGTCTTTTTCTAACGACAATGCCCGTTGATAATGCTGCACCGCCAGCTCCGGCTTCCGCTTTTCCTCATAGATCCGACCGACACCGAAGGTGGCTTGGGCATCGTCTGGATTCGCTTTCAGGGCCCGACTAAAATAATCCATCGCAAAATCGTCTTGCCCTTTGTCATACAAAATCCAGCCGATCGCAGTCGCAGCCGGAGCAAAATTCGGTTCCACCCGAAGAGTTTCTTCGAACTGTCGTTTGGCTAAATCCAATCGACCCTTGTTCTCGTATAGATTTCCCAGAGCAAAATGCACTTCCGCATCATCGGGATTAATCTGCAATGCCTTTTTATATTCTTCAATAGCCGGTTCCAATTTGCCTTGTTCCGCCAACGCACAAGCCAAATTGGTGTGCCCGATCGGATTGTCGGGCTGTAATTTCAGAACTTCCCGATATTGGGGAATGGCCATTTCCAACTGCCCCTGTTCTTGGTACGCCAAACCCAATTTGAGTCGGGCGGCAACATAGGCCGGATCCCGTTTAATGGCTTCCCGGAATGATTTGACCGCTTGGTCCATACGCCCTTGTCGTTGATGTATTTGTCCAAGAAAAAAATGAGGATAGGAAGATTTGGGATCCGAAACGATCACATGTTCAAAGCAGCCAAAGGCGTCCTCTAATCGACCTGCCTGGGTATGAAGGATGCCTTCGCATAATGCAAGATGCGGCGACTGGCCATATTGAGCTTTCAAATCCTCCACCCATGCGCGGACCACCTGAACATGAGCCTCTTCGCCAAGCGCCTGAGGAAACACCTGCCAAGCTTGCGCTAAATCGCCGCGCAAGAGATAAACCACATTGAGCAGAAAAAAGGGTAAGGGCCCACAATCAGGCTGGGCCGCCCAAGAGGAGGCCTCCTCAAAGACTGCATCCCAATGACCTTCAGCCAACACAGCGGCAATCGATGTTTTCACGTCGGCATTCATACACAAATCTCGTCTGACTGTAATTTGACCAATAATCCGTTACCGGGTCAGAGAATCTTCAATGTCAGGCGACGTGGCCTGAATAAGGCTTCCCAGATACGGATGACGCTCGAGCATCTTTTGTTTCATCAGCCAGGCCACGGTCCGATACGACCAATGGCCCTTTACCCCTGACCGTAATTTTGAAATATACTCGACTTCGGCAAAATCCATTTTAAACAAACACCGAACCCGGAAGCCAAACGGAATAGCATAGAGGGCTGCTTCCTGATTGCTATTGCGCAACCGTTCAATATCCTGCTGCACTGCATCCATGGCCTGCCGATACTCTTTCTCCACCCCGGCATCGGCCAACACTGGCGGCACATCATACCCATGAATCGTCGTAAAGTTTTGCTGGATCTGCTGACAACGCCGATGACGATGCATATCCCGCCATCCACCGATATCCATCAAAATATCAAAGACAAACGCATACCCGGACCGGAACTCCTTCATCAGGTCATCGTAGGGACCACGCCCGCGAAGAGCGGCATCCACTACTTCCTGCTTCTCTTTCTCTGTCCACTGTTGCACCCATCCCAGAAGGACCCGGTAGGGAGCATGGCTCACCCGGTACACCAGCGTCGTCACCAATTCATCCAACGGAGCATGTGGCTCAAGCAAATCAACCGGTTGATCCTGGCCTTTCCACGATTGGGGATCATCAAAACCAGCCTTTTTGACCCATCCTTTCACCTGGCGAAGCACATCCCGATACACCGAACTTTGATACTCGTTGGGCCCTGCATACCGAGCCAATGTCGGCGCTAACGGCTCCAACCCTTTCGTCTCCTCCTGCTGTAAATCTGCCCACACAGTTGACGGCGATTTGGCACATGCATCCTTAAGATCTTCACCAATCCCCTGCAATTCCGGCAATTGAGCAGACAACAAGCGGGTAATTTGCTTTTCCAATGTGCGAATGCTCACCACCTGCCCCACATTCGTCTTGGCCGCAAGCGGAAGCAGATAGCGAATCACATCATAGGTTCGAGCCCCGATGGTCCGATCATAATCCGACGGTTTCATACTATCCGGTTGTGGATACCGCTCGGCCAGATGGGCTCGGATAGGATCTTTCAACAACCGATAAATGTTATAGAGACTGCCAAGAATGCCGCGGTATTCGCCTTCTGTTTCGGTATTCGAAATCTCGCTGGGCACATAACACCCCGCGGCTGCAAAGTTTTGATATCGGCTGGATTTGGCCTGCCCATCCCACAGAGGCTCATCCTCAAGGCGAATCGCGGCCAATTCGGAGATATTTTCAAAGCACACTGTCGCGTGCCCCAAATCGGCAATAGAGCCATGCCCATAGGCAAAATAAAACTGTTCCCAAAATTTTCCGGACGAATGCGAATGAACCCATCGCAGACTTTCCTCAATAGAATCAGGCGAACGGCTGTAACGGGCCAGAGCATACGCGGATTTTTCCGGGGGCATCGGCGCAAGAGCAATCACTTTCCGGTCTCGTCGTTCGTCACTCATCCATGCAACCTTCCACTCGTCCCTTGAAAAACCTCCGACATAAAGAAAGTCGACACTATAGTCAGACAGCGTTCACATCTCAAGTCAGGCGTATCCTAGACCTGCGGTACAGTCACAGGACCTTGAATGTACCTGATACCTTCACTACACTCCCTCGCACCCTTACAAAAACCTGCAAAGAATAATGAATATCTCCAATCGTCAATCCGTTCACGGCCAATGGTCCTCTCGATGGACCTTTATTCTGGCCGCTACGGGTGCGGCCGTGGGCTTGGGTAATATTTGGAAATTCCCCTATCTCACCGGGCAAAACGGCGGAAGCGCCTTCGTGCTGGTCTATGTTGTCTGCGTGGCGGCATTGGGCATCCCGTTGATGATGGCCGAAATTCTTCTGGGCCGTCGCGGCCGATCCACCCCCATCCGCACCATGCAAGTCCTGGCTGAAGAAACCAACACCACGCAATGGTGGCAGATCATCGGCTGGTCCGGCACTCTGGCGGGCATGTTGATCCTTTCTTACTACAGCGTGATTGGAGGCTGGACGCTGGCCTATATTTTCAAGTCAACCGCCGGGACCTTCAGCGGCGCTTCAGGCCAATTTGCCGCAGAAACATTCGGACACTTTGTGGGAAGCCCTACGAGTTTATTCATCTGGCATACATTTTTTATGATTTTGACCATGGGTGTCGTCGCAGGGGGAGTTCAAGGAGGGCTGGAAAAGGCCGTGCAGTTTCTCATGCCCACGCTGTTCTTCCTGCTGCTTCTGATGGTGGGCTACAGCATGACCACCGGCTTTTTCGGCAAAGGTCTGGAATTTCTCTTTACCCCGGACTTCAGCAAATTGACCGGCGCCAGCATGCTCTCCGCGATGGGCCAAGCCTTTTTTAGCCTCAGTCTCGGTATGGGCACCATCATGATCTATGGTTCGTATGTTCCCAAGGACACCTCCATTGCCAGCACTTCAATCATCATCGCCCTTGCCGATACCCTCGTCGCCCTGTTAGCCGGCATGGCCATCTTCCCGATCGTCTTTGCCAATAATCTGGAGCCAGGCTCGGGACCCGGCCTCATTTTCCAAACGCTGCCCGTCGCGTTTGGCAACATGGCCGGCGGCCAGGCCTTTGGCTCGCTCTTTTTCATCCTCTT
>JAOUGQ010000323.1 GCA_029865515.1 Nitrospirota bacterium | reverse complement strand
TTCTTCAGGGATCTCACTTTCGGAATGTGATCCTCCTGGAGTAAACATCGTCGAGACCACCGTAATCGACCGGGCTCCCTGACGAATGAGGTTCTCAACGGCGTCAGCGAGTGTCGGTCCACAGAACTCATTATAGGCCAGGCCAAAGAGAGCCCCGTTCAAGAAAGGCTTCATCGCAGCTCCCAGGGCCTCGAGACCCGCCTGATAAGGATCTGTTTGAGGTGTCCGTGGCCATGTGCGAACTTTGGTATCTAATTCTAATTCTTCAGCGGACATGGGCGCTCCAGTTGCCCTTCGCTGGGCTTCAAGTCGTTTGAGTTTAGTGATTAAATCCTGCGGGTATCCTTTGGGGATGCCTCCGTGTCCGACAAGAAGAATGGCTTTTTTGAGATCTGACATAATTCCAGCTCCTTATGATACCCATGGGGTGAATGATGAATGGCCTACAGTACTCTCGATGTGGGGAATGCGTGTTCGGGGTTTAACGGCTTTGACATCCTGAACTTGGTTGAAATATGAAATGTTGTGCGTGCTGAGAAGATGTGCATATGGCCTGAACCCGGGTCCGCCAACCGCCACGGTACATGATGGCTGAAGATGTTGAGTGATATCCTGCAGCCAGGATTGTAGCGTTTTCTCTCCAGGTTCAATATTGCAGGAAAGGATAATAAGCTCTGCGTGTTTGCGGCGCAAGGCCATTTTCAACATTTCAAATGAGACATTAGGGCCCAGATAGATGCTGGGCCATCCCCGGCTTCGCAGGAAGACCGCCGCGGCGAGCGGAGCGATTTCATGAAAGTCTTCAGGCACACAGGCAATTAAGGCGTGCGGTCCTCCCACAGGAGGTTCTTCCCGTAAGACGTTGATGAGGTGCTGCCGTACCAACCGGGACACGCTTTGTTCGCCTCGAAAGCTGATTCCTCCTTGATGCCATAGGTCGCCCAACAGTCGCAAGAGCGGAAAGATAATGATATCCAAGGCGCACTCGAGTTCCATGCGGCCAATCCAATTCTCAAAAAGGGAGGTGATGGCCGGCACATCTTGACGGCGGGCCGCTCGAATCATTTCCTGTGCGTCATTCCAATACATGGGGGGGATGCCCGAGAGATTGAGGGGGACATGATGCATCGATTGCCGGAGATCGTGCTCTCCGGCCTGAGCCAACTGCCCAATGGATTCTCCATTATCCAATTGGGATTTCAGGTACAGAAGAAATTGAATGTCGTCTTCGGTGAAGAGTCGATAGCCGTTCGGCCCCCGTTGAGGATGGAGCAGATGGTAGCGTTCCTCCCATTTCCGGATGACGTGCGTGCTGAGGCCCGTAGTGCTGGCCACAGATTTAATCCGATATTTGTGAGAGGGTTCCGGATGGCTAGACATGATTGCGCAACATGAGCTCCTTAGGGTGTGGATTCAGGTACACCTGGTCGACTAAATACGGAATCGCCAGAATGCGCACATAATGTTTGATGAGTGTGAGAGGAACGGTCAGAGGAGTGAAATGCCGGTGGTAATCCTGAATCGTTTCCTGTAACTCGGCACGCTCAATCGCACTCAGTTGGTTTTTGAGATGGCCGGCCAGATGCTGAAGGACATTCACATGTTTTCGCACCGTGGCTTTGATTTTGAGCGCCTCCATGAACAAGGCCCCATAGCGACTAGCTAACTCGCCAGGGGGATATCCTCCAGCCTTTGCGACGAGTTGTCCAAGGCCGTGATAGTGGGAACGGCTGTGGGTGAGCAATAAATATTTATGGCGTGTATGAAATTGCACGATGGCTCCGCGGCTGATCCGACTCTGTTCAAACAAGGTTTTCCACCTCCGATAACAAAAAATGCGTTCGATGAAATTTTCACGAATCGGTGCATCGCTCAATCGTCCTTCCTCTTCCACGGGGAGAAGGGGAAACGCTTTCTGAAAGGCGGAGGAAAAAATCCCTGTGCCCTGCTTGGAGGGTTGTCCTTTCTCGGTATAAACCTTGACGCGATGCACCCCGCAGCTCGGCGAATTTTTTTTAAAAATATACCCGTCTAAATCACTCTCCTGTAATTCTCGAACCCGGCGCTGACTAAAGGCCTGGAGGGTGATGGTGTGATCAATATGGGTGCGGATGGTCAGCAGTTGCGGGGAATCGGGATCACCGGCCAAATGCATGGCCTCTCGCGGCGTGCCCAGACCGGCTTCCACTTCGGGGCAAACGGGAACCCAGTCGACAAACGGGGCCAGCACGTCTGTGAGGAAGGCGTCTCGTTTGTGTCCGCCATCGTACCGAACCGTATCGCCGAGCAGGCATTGGCTGATGCCTAGGCGTGGTTTGTGATCCGGAAGTTGGTCAGGCTTCACTTTTTTCCCTTGAGATGTTTTCCGGTCTTCTGTCTGGTCGATGGTGATGAGCCGTGGGTCCATGGACATGTACTTTCTTGTTAGTGAGGGGTGAGGGGTGTCTTGCTGTGGTGACGCCGGGAAATTTTAAACTGTTGGTAGGCGTCTAATGCCCGTGAACGTGCCTCAGCGTGGTTTACGATTGGATAGGGATACGTTGTCCCCAATTCGACATCAGCTCCTTGTAAGACAGACGGCGGAGCGTCCCAGGGTGCGTGAATCCATGAATCGGGTAGTTGTGAGAGTTCCGGAACCCAGCGACGGACATACACTCCATCCGGGTCGAATTTCCGGCCTTGAGTGATCGGATTGAAGATTCGGAAGAAGGGAGCGGCATCAGCTCCACATCCTGCAGCCCACTGCCAGCCGAACGTGTTGTTGGCCAGGTCGGCATCGACCAGCGTATCCCAAAACCATTGCGCACCTTCTTCCCAATGAAGAAGCAGGTGCTTCGTGAGAAATGATGCGACGACCATGCGCACACGATTGTGCATCCATCCGGTATGCCAGAGTTCACGCATGCCAGCGTCGATGAGCGGATAGCCGGTTTGGCCTTGTTGCCAGGCCCGGAGAAATCCTGGATGTGGTCGCCAGGGGAACTCTTGAAATTCTGCCCGCAGGGGTTGATGCGCCATGTGCGGGAAATGAAAGAGTAGGTGGCGGGAAAACTCCCGCCAGACGAGTTGCCTTCGAAAAGCCATCAGCCCGGCTTTTGCCCTGGTGTTCGTTTGCCGAGAGGCGGCACGATCTAAGGCATGCCAAATGTACCTCGGGCTGATTTCTCCAAAATGCAAATGGGGAGAAAGATGCGAAGTGCGGGAGAGGTCAGGCCGGTCCCGGTCGATCTCGTAAGTTCGAACGGGAGCATGTAAAAATTTGTTGAGAAGGGTTCGGGCCCCATCCTCTCCAGGAGACCAGTGGTTTTTCAGCCCTTGAGCCCAATCAAAGGTCGGAAGCAGTTCAAGGGAAGAAAGAGAGTCAGACGGGATTGTGACTGATGGAGGTGGTGGAAGGCTCCGGGGGGCTTGAACGGGTCGTTCGAGCATGAAATTGGTGTGGAAGCGTTTCCAAAATGGTGTGAAGACGGAATACGGCTGCCGCGCCTGCGTCTGGACTGATGAAGGGTCCGCGAGTGTGTTGCCATGGAAGAGTGTGGCCTGTGCGTGTTCGCGTTCAAGAAATTGTAGAATCTGCTGCTCGTCCTCCAGAGCCGTCGGTTCACACGCCCGGTTCCAATACAGATGATGGACCCCGAGTTGTCGAACGAGGTTGTTGATCACGTCT
>JAOUGQ010000322.1 GCA_029865515.1 Nitrospirota bacterium | reverse complement strand
ACTCAGAGTTAGGAAAGCCTTGGGGGGAAGGTTGGGAATCCCTTGAAGGATAAGGCGGACCATTTTCCAAACAATGACGACCGTCAGGAGTGCCCCGGTTAAAAAGACAAAGGCATTCATCCATCCTGTCAGGACAGGAAGAAAAAATGTCAAAAAGCTTAAGGTGACGATGGCAAAGAGACCCACCAGCATTTTGAGACTGGAATATCGGTTTTCAAGAAATTCATTGGCGATGAGGAACCCGACAATGATTCCCAAAAAGATGGCGGTCGTGGAAAATGATGCACTCTGCGAATACAGGATGGCATAGGCACTGAACAGACCGCCCAATAAGAATTGCAGCACCTTGGCAAAGTGCGGACGGGCACGATGCATCAGGCTGAGGACGTGCCAGCCGGGTGCTTCCGGTGTTGAAGGGACCAGTCCCAGTTGAAATCGTCCGGTGAGAATGATGAGTGTGCCCAGAAGTGTCAGGTAGAGGAGGAGAATCAGGTTATCCAATAGACGATCGATGCGTGTTAACGTGAGAGTATCATAGGTCACGCCGGCGAAAAAAAAGAGTGCAGGGAGGAAAGGCTTGAGGATGGTTGAGTGCCATTTCATCATTGTATTGGCCAAAACCGAGGCAAGGGGAGCCGTCACAGTCGTCTGAAGTTTGTGAGTCGTTAGATTCATTGTACTCTTTCTTAGAAAATCGTCGGAAGATTTTTGGTATTTCTTAAAGGGATGGCCCGCCACTCTTCACTGGATCCTTCAACCTGTTCATGAATCAAGCCCCTAGAAATGTAGCGCCCTCAGTGCTCTCCCTCACGCTGGTCGGAATCCAATTTGTACTCATTGGGGGTATCGCCCTCACCGGACCATTATGGCCTTCAGGTTGGGGCCTTCGTGGGATGCTAGCCGTTGGTGGAGTGATAGGACTGCGGGCGATACAAGTTATGGGACTGCGACAGGTGAAGGTATTTCCGGAGGTCGCCAGCCAGGGGAGTCTGATTGTTCTCGGTCCTTACCGCTGGGTCAGACACCCCATGTACACCAGCGTCCTGTTGGTGACTCTGGCTTGGGTATTGGGGAGCCCTCTGTCCTACCGGGTTATGTTGTGGATGGGGTTAATAATGACCTTAATGGTCAAACTCCGGTACGAAGAGCGCCTTCTGATGGAACGATTCCCAGAATATGAGGCCTACCGGCGTCAGACCAAGCGCCTCATCCCTTTTGTGTGGTAGGGCCGATTAGGTTGGTGATCAAGGAGTTTGGAAGAAATGTTGAGGTGACCTGGTGGGCGTATCATTCCACTTTTTAGCCTTTCCAAATATTTTCCGACATGTTCGAGCCCATCATTCTCCTCACTGGCATGCTTAGCACGTACGAGTGTTGCGGGGTTCGGCCCGGCGAACTTCTTCAAGCATGCCGACAGGGATGCGGACGCAATACTCGACGAAGTGGATGAAGAAGTAAACGCGATATAGCTATGCTCCTAACTTGTCATTACTATCAGAGTCTTGGCCACCAACTTACCCCAGAGATGATGGTCCTGAGGTTGTGGGTAAACGTGATGCACCCCAATTACCTGCGAGAGGACATCCAAGTGTTGCTGAAAGACCAGCTATCTCAAGCAAGGAGCGGGCTCATTGGCCAAAGTCGACAGGATCAGCTTTCGAAATGCAGGCAACTTCTGCAGGATTTTCACAAACTCACGAACCGATAATGCTATGAGAGAAAATAACGGGCGACGGCAACGGATGGCGGCCAATAGTTCAGCCGACCGAACATGTGGGGGACGTTAATTAAGGGTGCTGTGAGTGCTCGACGCGGGATTGAGCTATTTCCCTGAGCCCTGGCTTCTCCGCCTGGGCACAGATCCTTCGCCCTTGGCTCATGATGACGGTCTAATTAAGGCCTAACCGAGTCATGAAGTGTTTCTCCAATGCCTGAATGGTGTAAATTTTCTTTAACTTCGAGGGATAAATCAATAGACTTCTCTCTTCGGATGGGTGCGGCTTAGCTCGCATTAGAAACCCCAGAACGAATCGTTATCGTGAATGTAGCCACTCTCATAATTCCGGGAATTGGCAATTCTGATCATGCCCATTGGCAAACGCTTTGGGAGGTTGCGAACCGAGAATGTGTTCGTGTGCAGCAACGGGATTGGAATAGGCCTGTCTGTGACGAGTGGGTGAATGTGCTTGAACAAGCCGTAGCGGAAATCGGTGAGGGCTCCGTGCTTGTTGCGCACAGTTTGGGGTGTCTCTGCGTCGCGCATTGGGCGACACGTACCAGCCTCAAGATCAAAGGGGCCTTGCTGGTGGCGCCACCAGATCCAAAAGGAGCTAGCTTTCCTTCAGAAGCCATTGGTTTTTCTCCAGTGCCCTTTCATCCGTTTGCCTTTCCAAGTATCGTGGTTGCCAGTTCCAATGATCCGTACGGGAGTCTTGAGTTCGCCGGTTCTTGCGCCTTGGCGTGGGGTAGTCGGTTCATCAACATTGGACCGGCAGGCCACATTAATTCGGAAAGTGGTCTCGGGGAGTGGGCTGAGGGTTTTGCCCTCTATCAAGAACTGACCGCTTAACAGATGTTTTAAAACAATTTTGATTGTGTTGCGGGCACTGGCATCTGCAGGTCTTCTTATAGAAATATAGGCATTTCCATTACCTTTCGACTGGTTCGGAGGGAAAAGAATCATCATTTCAAGCACATTCCACCAAATGGAATTTTTGGAATTTATGATAGTTGCCGGGTTTCGGCCAGGCAGCCGAGGTCCTTTTGTTACGGCAAAAGGACCCAAAACCAGTGACGTCCCGTCCGGTCTCATTAAGATGGGACGGACGAGAGCCTTAGGAGGGCGGCCCAACTCGTTGCGCTCAAACAAGGTCCGCCGGTTCATGAAAGCATCCGACCCAAGGACCGGACGGCAGTCGTCAGTCAGCCGTGAGTAGGCATATAGACAAAGAAGACTTTGGAAATTAATTGGAATCACTAAAGAGCACTGCGCTGCGATACCCAAACCGCTCAATACACCTGAGCCCGCATTTAGAAATTCGCAGGGATGAGGGTGAAGGTCCGATGTGTTCGCTGAGGATCAGGGCGAGGGTTCATCCCTCATGGGCGGGGCGTTCTTGTGGGCCAGGATCGTGTGAACGGCTTGAGCGGTCTCTTTGACCAGGGTACCCATTTTGGGATGAGAGGGTTCCAGGTCGACGGGGAATCCATAGTGACGTAACCGTTCGCTTGCCACCTGGCCGATGGAGGCCACCATCATGCGGTGCAGGGCCTTTCTGAAATGATTGATCTTTTCATCCTCTCCCAGCACTTTGATGATGTGTTCAACTTGCACGGCATTGGTGATGAGCAGAACCGGTAGGATCCCGTCCATGACCTCTTGAAGCAGATTCTTCAGGGGTGCCGGATCATCCGGTAAGGTCCACCGATACACCGATACAGGTCGAACCTCTGCTCCCCGTTGCCTCAGCCCCTCTAAGAACTCCGGATTACTGACCCCGTATTCCTGCACCGTGACCCGCATGCCCTGGAGACCACCCGGGAAGGAAGCATCCAAAGCACTGAGGGTATCGTTCCAGGTATTGGGCTCAGGGACCGGAATGTTCGGGTGAAGGCCAAGTTCTTTGACCACCATGGCTGGCTTGGGACCCCGGACGACGAGCACGGTTTTTCGCAGGGCGTCGGTG
>JAOUGQ010000057.1 GCA_029865515.1 Nitrospirota bacterium | reverse complement strand
AAATGGTTTCTGAGCCCTCTTCTCCAAACAATTTGACATAGCCACCCAGGGGAATAGCCGAAACGAGATATTCGGTGTCTCCAATTTGGCGACCGATCAATTTTGGCCCAAATCCGATAGAAAATTTGAGGACTTTCACTCCCACCCATCGTGCGGCCAGGTAATGGCCATACTCGTGAAAGGTGACCAGGACTCCCAAGACAATCAGGAACCACCACAGTTTTTGCCCGAACAGGTATATGGAATCTGGAGAAAACAACAGGAGATTATTCATGGATGTTCATGTTGAAACATGGCAATTGGCGGTTCATATGGGTGCAGAGGAACAGGTTTTCATCACCTCTGTGGCTGTTCGGCGAGCCCATTGGTCTATTTCCAGAGCTTCTTCAATGGATGTCAGCGGCGTCGCGGAATAGGCATTCATCGTTTCTTGAATCACTCTGGGGATATCCAAGAAGGCAATCTGATGCTTGAGAAATGCCTGAACCGCCACTTCATTAGCCGCGTTCAATGTGGCTGGAAGCCCGTCCGCTCCGGCCAGCGCGTCATAGGCTAATTGGAGGCAAGGGAATTTCTCTGAATCAGTTGGATAAAATGTAAATTTTCCGATTTTTCCTAAATCCAGGAGAGGAGGATTCAAGGGTACACGTTCCGGATATTTCAGGGCATAGGAAATAGGTGTTCGCATGTCCGGGTGTCCTAATTGCGCAATGACTGAGCCATCGCAATATTCTACCAAAGAATGGATGATACTTTCCCGGTGTATGACCACATCAATTTGATCCGGAGGGATATCAAACAGCCATCGGGCTTCAATGACTTCAAGCCCTTTGTTCATCAAGGTGGCGGAGTCGGTGGTGATTTTGGCCCCCATTTTCCAGTTAGGGTGTTGAAGCGCTTGCTCGGGGGTCACGTGCTCCAGATCATGGATTGACCAATCCCAAAATGGTCCTCCCGACGCGGTTAAGACGATCCGGCGAATGTCCATCTTCCGGTGGCCTTCCATGGATTGAAAGATGGCGCTATGTTCGCTATCAATTGGGAATATTTTCACGCCATGTTTGTGGGCTTCCTGTTGCATCAACCTGCCTGCCATGACCATCGGTTCTTTATTGGCCAGAGCGACTTGTCGGCCCGATTGAATGGCTGACAATGTCGGCTTGAGACCTGCCCCTCCCACGATTGAAGAAATCACCAGATCACCTTGTGGTAAACCGGCGACCGTGCAGAGCCCTTGGTCTCCCTCCAGCACCTCAGGCGTCGTGCTTCCTATCCGTGATCGCAATCGCTTGGCGGCATCATGGCAGGAGAGTGCCACCACATCAGGCTTGAAAATGCGGATCTGATCTTCAAGGGCCTGATCGTTCGATCCGGCCGCCAGTCCAACCACCTGAAATTCATCAGGGAATCTGGAGATCACATCCAGTGTGCTGGTTCCGATAGATCCCGTTGATCCAAGAATGACGATGTTTTTCACCAGAGTCTCTCCATGTGGTGGCCTGTTGCGTGGAGGTTAAGGGGACGTTGTGAGTAAAACATAGTAGTAAAAAACCGGGCCTGTGAGAAGTAAGCTATCGACGCGATCTAACACGCCGCCATGTCCTGGAATGATTGTGCCTGAATCTTTGATACTCACGCTACGTTTGATCGCTGATTCTGCAAGATCCCCAAGTGTCCCGATTAAGGCGATACCCACGCCGAGAATAGCGCATTCCCACAAAGAGAAAAAGGGGACAAACCAAACGTGGCTGATTATCGCCCCAAGAACGGAAAAGATGACCCCTCCCAGCAAGCCTTCAATCGTTTTTTTGGGGCTGAGTGTTGGTGCGAGCGCATGTCGCCCAAAGGATAGGCCAAAGACAAACCCACCCGTATCGGCCAACCATGTGATGAGGAGGACAAAAAAGATTAAGGCTATTCCATGAGTAAATTGTCGAAGGAGAATGAAATGCCCGAGAAGGACCGCGACATAGAGCATCCCAAAGAGGTACGCAGGCCATGAGGAGAGACGTTGCTTCATGGCTGTTGGCGAAAACAAAAATCCAGTCAGAATGACGAGGACGATTCCAAACAACCAAAGGTTCAGGGCCTGGGCGTATCCTTTATACATGACAAAAAGGAGCATGACGGCCCCGATACAGGAGGCGACCTTCGGGAACAGATTGCGTGTTGTTCCGCAGTAGAGGGTGAAAAATTCCCATAACGCCAGCAGGGAGGCTATGCCGAGGAAAATAGAGAAGAGCCAGGGAGGGGAGTAGCGTATTCCCACATAGAGCAAAGGAATGAACACCACAGCTGAGTAGAGTCGGCGGGGATCCACTTTTTTGGGTGTTGAGATGGGAGGTGAATCAGGAGTGGAGGAAGAATGCCGATGGTCAAGCGGGAGAGACACGGCCCGATCTATGGCGAAACGGTTTGAGAAATGCGGCCAAAACGACGTTCTCGTTTTTGATAGTCAAGAAGGGCGAGAAGAGCCTCACAACGACGAAAATCAGGCCAAAGTGTTTTGGTGAAATAGAGTTCCGTATAGGCGATTTGCCACGGAAGAAAATTACTGATTCGCGCCTCTCCTGAAGTGCGGATGAGCAAATCCGGATCCGGGAGACCCCACGTACTGAGGTATTGTTCAAACAGCGATTCATCAATTTGGTCGGGTGTCAGCGAACCCATTTGAACTTCAATGGCAATTTTACGAGCCGCATCCACGATTTCCGCCCGTCCGCCATAGCTGAGGGCGACCGCCAGGGTGCGACGGGTCAAATGGCGGGTTTCTTCAGCCACCTCTAAAACCAGAGAGCGTACCGAAGATGGCAGTTGGTCCAATCGCCCGATTGGCAGAAACCGTACCCCCCTCTCCTGGAACCGTTGACGTTCCTCGGTCAGGTACTGCTGGAGTAGTAGCATCAACAGTCGAATCTCGGATTGAGGGCGCTTCCAGTTTTCCTGAGAAAAGGCATAGAGGGTGATATAGGGAATTTGTAATTCATGCCCAATTTCCAGGACATCCTGAAGCGCACGAATTCCCTCTTTGTGGCCGGCAATCCGAGGCAATCCTCGTTGAGCCGCCCATCGTCCATTGCCATCCATAATGATCGCGATATGTCGAGGAAGAGACGCGAGATCAAGTTGGTCTCGCAACTCGACTTCGGCAACCTGCCTTGCTTCCATCGCCTGAAATTTATCCATGAATGGTGTTGAAACTGAATGTGAGGGTAAGAACCGGGTAATGGTTCTACTGAAAAGGTTTAGTCAACATGGAAAAACTCAAAACAATTTTAGTCTAATAATGAAAAAGATTCTTGTCAAATGATCACGAGAACATCTTCGCAAAAATTGCACACACCTGGGAGATGGGCTATACTTTTGATTCTGTCCATTTCATAAGTACTTTATTGTAATTGGTGTCCATGATACCCAGCCTTTCAGATTTTGCCCTCCAAGAAAAAGACGTCCTTCAGGCATTGTCTAAAGCCACAGCCCGGGATGTGGATTATGCAGACATGTATGTTGAGTCTTGCGTAACCGATTCTGTGTCTATGGAGGAAAGCCTGGTCAAGCGAGCAGTCAAAAGTATTAGCCAGGGGGCGGGTGTTCGAGCGGTGGCTGGAGAACGCACGGGATTTGCGTATTCGGATGATTTGTCTGTTCGAGACCTGGAGATTGCCGCTGATACGGCAAGATATATTGCCGATTCGCCTCAGGGGGATAACCCGATTGCGGTCACCCATCGCGCTCAACCCTCCCGCAACCTGTATCCGTTGTCGCAGCCGCTAACCGACATTACGACAGAAGACCGGGTTGACTTACTAAATAAAATTGACGTGGAGGCCAGACGGTACGATCCTCGAATTACCAAGGTCATGGCGTCCTTTAACACGGAACAAAAGATATTTTTAGTCGTCAATTCCGAAGGGCAACTGGTGGGGGATATTCAACCTCTTTCTCGCCTTCAGATTACGTGCATTGCTGAAGATGGTGACAATCGACAGATTGGGACGTTTGGGGGAGGGGGACGGGTCGGATTTACATTTTATCTAGAACAGGACCGCGCGATGGAGTTTGCCAGAGAAGCTGCCCGCCAGGCCATTGTCAATTTAGGGGCGGTGGAGGCACCAGCCGGGACCATGCCTGTGGTATTAGGCGGAGGGTGGCCGGGTATTCTGCTTCACGAAGCCATCGGGCATGGGTTGGAAGCGGATTTTAACCGTCGTAAAACGTCAGCGTTTAGTGATCTGATCGGGCAGGCGGTCGCATCAGAATTGTGCACAATTGTGGACGACGGAACTTTGCCGTTTAGACGGGGTTCCATGAATGTTGATGATGAAGGGACTCCCACTTCACGGACGATGTTAATCGAAAAAGGCATCTTACGTGGGTACATCACGGATCGATTAAATGCCCGGCTGATGAAAATCCCGTTAACAGGAAATGGAAGACGGGAAGATTTCCGGAGTATTGTCCTTCCTCGCATGACCAACACCTTTATGTTGGCGGGAGAGTCTGATCCGCAGGATATTATTCGTTCGGTTAAGAAGGGGCTGTATGCCGTGTCGTTCGGGGGAGGGCAGGTTGATATCACCAGTGGAAAATTTGTGTTTTCAGCCAGCGAAGCCTATCTCATCGAAGACGGGAAAGTGACCAAACCGGTTAAAGGGGCGACGTTGATTGGTAACGGGCCTGATGTCCTCAAAAAAGTTTCTCTGGTCGGGCACGATATGAAATTGGATGAAGGGATTGGAACCTGCGGAAAAGACGGGCAATCGGTTCCCGTTGGCGTTGGGCTTCCCACCATTAAAATTGATGAAATGACTGTCGGTGGCACGGCGATGGGCTGAGTCTTTTCATCATTCCTTTTTTTCTATCTCACAAGATACAAGATCATGATGAGTGAACTGGCAACATCTCATAGTGACCGTTTTTCGGAAATGGCCGCTGCCGTTCTGAAGCGGGCGAAAACGTTGGGTGCCACGGAAGCTGATCTGTTGGTCGCCGAAGGTGATTCTATTTCGGTCCAAATCCGGTTGTCCCAGGTTGATCGGTTATCGAAAGCCCGGGAAAAAGTGCTGGGGCTTCGGGTTTTTTTCGGCAAGAGATCTGCCAGTTCCTCAACCTCGGATTTTTCGGAAGCCTCGCTAGATCGGCTGGTTCAGGATACCTGTCGTTTGGCCCAAGCTGTGGTCGAAGATCAGTCGTCGGGACTGCCGTCCGCCGATCAGATGGCAGCGGACTATCCGGAGCTGGACCTGAAAGACAGTCGACAGTTGAGCGTGGAGGAAGAAATTGATCTTGCCCGGCGGACCGAACAGGCAGCCTTTTCCGCGGACTCCCGTATCACAAATTCCGAAGGTGCGGAATGTTCAGCCGGGTATGGGTCGATTTTGTTGGCCAATTCGCATGGCTTTACGGGTTCCTATGCCAGCTCTTCCTATTCCCTCTCCGTTTCTCCCATTGCGGTGGACAACAAGAACGGGGGAATGCAACGGGATTTTTGGTATTCGGCTAAACGGAAATTCCATCAATTAGACAGTCCCGAGTATGTGGGGCAGGAAGCTGCCAGGCGAACAGTGAGACGACTAGGCAGTCAACAAATTTCGACACAGGAAATTCCGGTCGTGTTTGATCCGGAAACCGCCAAAGGTCTTCTTGGGCATTTGGCATCAGCGGTTTCCGGGTACTCACTCTATAAAGGGGCCTCATTTCTTCTGGGGCAACTCGGCCAATCCATTGCTTCCGATCTGGTGACGGTCGTGGATGATGGTCGATTACCCGGTGGCTTGGGGTCCAGACCCTTTGATGGAGAAGGGTTAGCCACCAGAAAGACCATCGTCATCGACAAAGGCATGTTAACGAGTTACATGTTAGATACGTATTCAGGCCGCAAATTAGGTATGGCATCCACGGGCAATGCGTCGAGATCCGTGGGCGAAAATCCGACCGTAGGTGCCACCAATCTATTTCTCTCTCCCGGAATCCATTCCCCAGAGGATATTCTCAAGTCAATGAAGCGAGGCTTATTGGTCACAGATCTTATTGGCTTTGGAGTCAACTTAGTGACCGGAGACTATTCAAGGGGAGCTGTGGGGTTTTGGGTTGAAAACGGGGAAATTGCGTATCCTGTGGAAGAGGTCACCATTGCCGGGAATTTAAAGCAGATGTTGAAGGATATTGAAATGGTAGGAAACGATTTAGAATTTCGTGGCCGGCTGGCCAGTCCTACCGTCAAAATCCGAAAGATGATGGTTGCCGGGCATTAGACGGTATGGATCATCCGTTATGTTCAAAACGTCAGAGGAAGCATAGTTTTTCAAGCGTCTGCCAGATAACGGGTCTACTCATGAAGAAATACATTGGCTCACTGGAGCCATAAGGAGTCAGTATGCCACTGGAAAAAGAGGATGGGGCAAAAGTTCTCCAGTTGATCACTTCCCGATACAATGCCTGGGAATGGAGAAAGAAAATTGAAAAGACGTTAAGCTTGCCGGCATCGGGTTTGAAAGACGAGCATCAACGCAAGACGTTCCTCTATCTTAAAATCGGGCTGCAAGCATACAAATCCCGGCGGGCGGACCCGCCCTCGTGGATTGTGGGAGGGTTTGCCACGAAAGAAGTGATTGATCGGGCCTTGTTTAATCCGACGGTTATTGATCCACAATTTACCAAAGACCATGTGGCGGGATTGGGAAAAGATCCCGGCTTAGAGGTCAATGAAGCCTGGTGGGAGGAGATGCTGGTCAATTGGTTTGAAGAACCCGAAGAGGAAGTCGAAGCCGAAGGGGAGGAAGAGGAGGGTGCAGAGGATTCCGATGAACCGGACGAGTCTTCAAACGAAAAGAGCCAATCCGATCATCAGAAAACGACTTCGTAAATTTCTATTCTGTTCCGATTGCTTCACAAGTTCCTGTCGATCCATTCCGAATGAGAGCCAAAAGGGAATTTCATTGGAAGCCCGATCCGCGATCGACAATTGATCCCACCGTAAAACCCTAAGCGTCACGTGCCCCAAGACCTGGTCTATTGCTGCTTGTCCCGATTAAACAGATGGGTCTGTCGTGTGATGTATGGGATAAAGGCTCCACCGGAGTCTCCTCTTCCTCCTGATGGCCCTGCGCTGATCGTGTGTGATCACACGTCAATGGGAGACCCCTTGGTGTTGTTAGCCACTGCGGGACGTCCCATTCGGTTCATGATGGCCCAAGAGATTTACGATCAACCTCATGTGAAGTGGGTCTTTCAAGCATTTCGTTGTATTCCTATCCGTCGAGGAACGCGGGATGTCAAAGCCGTGAGAGCCATGCTTGAAGGATTGTCTGCCAATCAGGTCATGGGGTTATTTCCGGAGGGTGGCCTCGATCGACACCGGTCGGATGAAGGACATCCTGGAATCGGCTACCTGGCCTTGAAGTCAGGAGTTCCCGTCATCCCGGCCTCCATTGTCTGGGAGAAACCGCGTCCGTTATCCATGTTCAAAACCCTGTTTGTACCTTGCCGTGCCAGAATTCGCTACGGAGTTCCTCTCCGGTTTCCACAGGAAAACCGCCCTCAGAAAATAGCGATGCAATCCTGTACCAATCAGGTGATGGGGCGCATTGAGCATCTCAGAAAGACGTTGCTCGATCAAAGTTCTGAAGAACAGCCGGCAGAGAAATACAGGGGAGAGAAATGAGGAAGCCGCGAGACTTGAAACAACAACTCTTGTGTGGGGGCTGTCAGAATGGCTTTATCGCTTGATACCCCCCTTTTGTGCGCTTGAAGGCCGGAGTTAGGGTTTCGAAATCCATTTCCCTTCAGGAAGCATAATGAATTGCCCGGATGGGGTTTTTTCAATGGCCTTTTTCCCCGCTAGGGCTTCCACGGCTGAAAGGGCCGTTCCGTTTTTTGCCGCGATGTCCTGGTAGACCTCTCGCCGTTTCCTGTTGATGTCTTTCATCAATTGGACCGTTTCAGGGGTTGGGGATGGTTTGACGGGTCCCAGGTAACCGTCTGGACGTTCTCCTAACAAGCCATGTTGCTTGGCTTCGTCAAGTGTGACCCCAAAGGCAAAGAGAGGTGTCAGCAATAGGAAAAGGCAGCTCAGGACAACCGCCAGTGATTTTGGATGTTGGTTCCATGTTGTCATCGTTATACCTCGTGTTTCTTAGAAGAGCCCGCTCTTATCGGAAAAGACTGTTTCTAAATCTTTTTCTACCTTCACGCGAATTTCATGGTCGATTTTAATATTCAGATTGATGGTAATAGGTTTTTCTGGAGCTGCCACTTCCACGCGAGGAGTGCAACTCAAGAGAGAAATCGTCGGGAATAGGACAAGAAACGTCAGAAGGGTTTGAAAGGCATATCGCGGTTGCAGTCGTAGCATGGTTTTCCCTTCTGTGCAGTGAATGGACCTTGGCAACGGAAAGACCGCCTTCCTGGAGGTCGGCAGGATCCCCTTTCTGTTTCTCCTACTTGGTGGATGATTTCCCTCTCCCGGACATCATTTTTTCAATGGTATCTTCCAGACCTTTCACGAGGGAAAGACTCTTCATGAGTGCCGGGATATTTTCCTCAATGTTGAAATTGAAATGAATGGGAAAACCTTTTCGGAAGTCTGGATTTTTTCCTTTTAATTGGGTGGTCAATTTTAGAGTACCATTTTTCTCATAATCGACACCAACGTCTAATTGGGAATAATGAAAATTTTGTAGACTTTGCACAATAAGATCCAGGTTGGGTTGGCTTTTGGCCCAACTGCTAGCCGTTGCCTCAGAGATATCCATCTGCAGTGTTCCTCCTGGCGAGCGGGCTTGTAACGAGCCGTGATGGACTTCCACGCCAGACCCGGAGATGAAGAGGGGAAGTGCTCCATCGAGTGTCCCGGTTCCTTTCACCGTCTCTTGTTGCTCTAAGCGTAAAATTTCGCCGAGATCCAGCCCCTGGACCTGAAGGGTCACCTCATGCGTGGTGGCTGATGGGTCGATCCCGGCCTCTGAGAGGGAGACCTTCCCTCCCAGCAGATGGGTGGCGGCATTGGTAATGGAAAGAATTGGTGCCGATGTTTGCGGAAAGGTTTTCGATGAAAGGATGAATGACGTATCCGTAAGATCGACCGCCGAGTGAATGCGTCTGATGTGCAGAGGAGTCGGGGGAATGCGAAAGGTAGCCCCTTCGCCAAGAATTTCAACTCGAGTTGTGAGTCCTTCCATGATCATGGGCTTCATAAACCCGCCGATGTCTTTGCAATCGACGATTCCATGCAGTCGTTTGAGGTGGAAGGGGGTGTCGGCAGTCGATGGGACTTTGCCAACAGTCACTTCCGCGGATGCCGAGACGGTACCGTGGGTTACATCCATTTCGGGGAAGGGCCAGGGTTGAATTAATTGACTTAAAGCCAGGGCCTGTGGCGCGAACTGGATGGGTGTCAGGGTCACGGTGCCAAAGGCTTCGCCTTGGGAGAAGTCAAGCCGGGCTTGCCCCCCTATGCGCAGAGGATGCAGAAGTGTGTGGCCGCTATATTGAACCGCGAGCGATGCGGGGTTTCCGGAAAAACGAACACCCCAATTGGAATCTGGTATCTTGATGGCGCCAAATTGCGTGTGTACCTGTTTTACCTCCGTTTCTCCAGTTATGACCCAGCGCTCCAGTGTAGACTTTATCGTGAGGTCCTTGGTCACAATTTCTTGAAATTCCCATTGTTGGCCTTGTAAGGAAAGAGACGGGAGGGAGAGGGCCAAAACGGCGGTCTGTAATTCCCAGGTTTGATGGTCTGTGTGGGAGGTCCAGGCAAGGCCTTTCGGGAAATGGCCTTCCAGTGTGGGGATGCGCAGGTTTACATTCTCCATATTTGAAAGGCGAAAAAAGGATGAGGGATTGAGCGTCACGGCTATGTGTTTCGCCGATGACAAAATGGCTGCGCTCAACTCCAGGGAAAGAGTGTCCATGCGTAGCGATGGCGTTGACGCTGGTCTGAGATGGGTGGTGATGTTCACTTCCACGTTCCCGATAACACCTTTGGATGGATCCCAAAGAAGATTCTTTGAGGAGAGGAAGGTGTCCAGTTGTTCGGAGGCGTTTCGCATGGCGAGGTGGATTTGGCCGGTCGGGATCTGGACAGCATGAAGATTCTGATTGAGGGGGACGACGATGTGAACGGGTTGGGGAATGTTCCATGCAAGCGACCGAAGACCTTTGTATGAAATGAACGGATCGAGTGCTGCCGGGGTCGCGGAATTCAAGGAAAGATTCACGGTTCCAGAGGATGAGGGCTGAAGGACAATGGCGATCTCTCGCTCGTCCACGGAGAATGTTCCCTGAGTGAGAAGTTGGATATCCTGGACGAAGGGAGGCCATATCGGCAGGTTGCCTTCTAAGGTAAAGTCCCCTTGTATCGGTCCGAGAGAAGAGCCTGATGGTGAAGGATTTTCAAGAAAGCTACCTGTCCACGTGCCGGAAAAGGTTCCTGTTATAGACTGATATTGTGAAGGGATGGGATACACCGCCGCGAGAGTTTGGATAAAAGGATGAAGCTTGAGGGTGATCTGCCCTTTGAGCATCAGGGGGGCGGAAGACCTGTCTAGAGAGGTTTCCAGGTATAGCACCGGGTCTTCCGTGAGGTCGGTACGCGTTCCGCTCAATGAAATCATGCCATCTTCTGTGAAAGAGAATGTGAGCAGATCGAGAGGGAGGCTGTTCCCTGTAAGTTGAACGGCGCCATCATAGCCTTCCGGAAAGGAATTAATGTGTGCGGTGATTGAGGTCTGTTGCAAGGCGGGAGGGGCCAGCGGATTGGAAATGTCCAATTGTGTGACGTGAAGATGTCGAAAGGGCAGGACAGGGAGTATGGGTTCTGAGCGTAACCAAGTGAGGTCAAATGGAGCATCAGGTTGTGGTGTCGGAAAAGATGGCGCTGAAGGTGAGGAACGTTCAAATAACGAGGAATTCCATGCAATCGTCATATGTTCAATGTTCACGGCGTCGACAGATCTATTCAAAAGAGAGTCAAGGGAGTAAGTGATTTCCGTGTTGTCGATGCTGATGGACGTTGAGCCGGATTCTGCAGGTGTGCGGAAAGACAAAGAAGAAATTGTCAGGGCATGTGTGGTGGGACGGTCGATGGTGATTTCGACATGGGTGAACCCACGATTGGTTAAGCCTTGCGTAATGAGTGTTTTTCCAATAGTGGGGAGAACCCAATAGACCAAGCCTGCAAGAAAAACAAATCCGACTATTGACCATCCCAGAAATTTGAGGAATGTCATGAGAGTGATTGCGGGAAAAATAAAGCGGGATCATGGGGAAGAGAAATTGAAAAGGAAGACTGGTGGATGTCATTCATCAGCACCACAAGATTCGTGGGTCGAGCAGGGTGGTGGTTCATGGTAGCGGGACGGCAAAGCCTCCTCAAAGGGATATGGAGAGGTTAACAGGATGGAAGCACAAAGTGAAAATCTTTAACCCTAACATTTCTAAGGCATCGAGGTTGATCATTATTGACGTTGTATGACCAGTCGGTTGGCAACGTCATCCGACGCTGACCCATTTTGCCGGGATGTAATTTTTTAGAACAAGCTCATTTGGGTGGGGGGATCGGCTGGGGCTTCTTTGGGAGATTTGTGAGGGGGGGGAACGGTCGAGGAAGACGTGTTGGGCGGGATGGGGGGCTTGCTCATTTGCTCCAAAACGGTTTTCAGTTTTTGGAAATCTTCTTTGAGAGGCACTCGCAGATTGCCCTGGTGCAGGGCAGCGGCGGGATGAAGCAGTGGAAAGACGACGAAGTTGGCTAAAGGAATGGCCTGTCCACGAACTTTTGTAATGCCGACTTTTTTCTCCAGGAGGGTTTGCGTCGCAAAATTTCCAAGCGTGCAGACAAGTTTTGGTCGAATGAATTCGATCTGCTGCAGGAGGAACGGCTTGCAGGTGTCGATTTCATCAGGGAGCGGATCTCGATTGTTGGGAGGACGGCATTTGATGACATTGGCAATGAAAATATCCGAGCGGCTTAATCCGACAGATTGAAGCAACTCGGTGAGCAATTTCCCCGCTGCCCCGACAAAGGGTACTCCCTCCCGATCTTCGTAAAATCCCGGGGCTTCTCCCACAAACATGATGTCAGCCTGGTGATTTCCTGACCCAAACACCACCTGGGTTCGTCCTGAGGACAGTCGACAACGTTGGCAATTGTGAAGGGATGTCTTGAGTTCAATGAGATCCATTGAAAAGGGATCTTAAATTTGAGGGCTGAGGATGTCAATGTGAAGAGGCCTGAGCACATTCAGCCAGAGCTTTGGCGCAGGCATAGGCACTTACGACCGTACTTTCCAGGCAAGGAGGAAGTGGTGTCGCGGTCCAGGGTCCGGCCAGAAAGAGATTGCGAATGGGTGTGTTGGGCAAGGGGCGAAAGGTTCGGGAGCCAGCCTGACAGGGAAAGAAGGTGTAGGCTGCCTGAATCACCTGTGGCTTAGAAGAAGAGGGCAATTGTTCAGGGGAAAGGTTGAACAGGTGTAGGATATGAGGCCACGCGGTATCTCTCAGCCATTCGTCGGTGTAGGCCGGTGATGAGGCGTTCTTAAGGTTGCCGCAGGTGACCAATGATTTTGTTTCATGAGCGTTCGACAGAGTCTGGCTGGTCACCCAATCAAATAGACCCGAGTGCAGGATAAGCCGGGGAGGGAGGCGTGTGCCATTGAAAGTACATTGGATAGCTGTTCCTGAGCCTTCTTGCAGATGAGCTAAATACGCAATAGAGGAAAAGCGAGTTGGAGCTCTCTCCGGTAAGAGGCTCAGGAGATCAGGAGGGGACAGTGTTGCAACATAGGCATCGGCGGTGAGATGTTCTCCATTAGCCAGGACAATGGCTTGGATGAGATCCGCGTCGGCTTGTATACGGGTGATGCCTTGCGGGGGTAAAAACTTTACCCCTTTTGCGTTTAAGACCCGTCTGAGTTTTTGTTGAAGATGGTCGAGCATGTCAGGTACTGCCAAAAATGTCTCTGGTCCATTGGATTTGGGAATCCAGAATCGAGAGAGGACCTCCAGGAAGTATCCGAGGGATGCCTGGGTGGAATCACATCCTAAAAAAAATCGGCACAGCGGATTCCAGATGTCTTGCAGGGCATGAGCTGATTGCCGGGCTGAGATAAGCCAGGATTCGACCGTGAGGGTATCAGGGTTGTGATCAGGTGGATCAGGGTCTTCCCATTTTTTTTCTAAAAAATTGATCAAGTGCCAGCGGTCAGACCAGCTGAGGCCGCTAAACAAGGCGAGTCGAATGAAGGGGTGAAGTGTGGATTGCCATTGAGCCTTGGGTAGCGCGACCGTCTTACCTCCTAAGGTCCCAAACTCCAGATCAACGCGTTGAAAGGGTTGAAGAGGGTGCTCTAAAGCCAGTTCCTGTAAAAAGGACCACGTCGAGTGATAAAACCCGTGGAGAATGAGCGGAAGACTTTGGCCACTCAGATGATGAAGGGAAAACGGCCGATCGTATAGGTTCGATTCAGAGGGGTGGTGAGTTGAAGCTCCTGTGGGAAAATCGCTGTGGGGCTCAAGAATTGTCACCTGGTACCCATAAGGGATTAACCGGTACGCCGTGATCAATCCTGGGAGATTCCCACTCAGTATCAGAATATGGCGTGTCACACGGATGGAGCAACGCTATGGGAAAGAAGTGACCGAATCCAAATAGTGGCGGCAATGCCCAGTCGTTGCATGGGAGCCACACGAATCCGTGGGCCAAAGACCTGATAATGCTGGTCTTCAATTTGTTGGAGGATGCGGCTATAGACTCCACGCATGATTTCGGCAACGACCAGGGATTTTTGATCGGAAGGGGGAAGTGTTTGGAGAATTTCCTGAGCCTGTTGATAATAGTTTTGAGCTCTCTCGCATTCAAATTTCAGCAGGTCAATCAGCGCCGGTGACGACCGATGCTGAAGCAGGGCTTCTTCCGAATATCCAAATCGGTGTATATCTTCCAGGGGAAGATAGATCCGGTTGAGTGCCGCATCGCCTTTCAGATCACGGAGAATGTTGGTCAATTGAAAGGCTAGTCCCAAATTGACGGCGTAATCTTCTGCGGCGGGCGATTGGGTTTGAAAAATCCTGAGGCAAATCAGGCCAACCACCGAGGCCACCCGATAGCAATACTGGTAGAGCTCCGGAAATGTGGCAAAGCGATTCATTGTTAGATCCATTTCCACGCCGGTAATCAATTCTTGAAGGAGGGATTCCGGGATATCGAATATTTGGAGATGGGCTGCAAGGCTAATTGTCACGGGTTGGGTCGGGTGGCCTTGATAGGCTGCCGAGACTTCT
>JAOUGQ010000056.1 GCA_029865515.1 Nitrospirota bacterium | reverse complement strand
AATCGGATGAGAACCCCTCTCTAACGCCTGAATGAAACCCAGCGGCCGCATACGATCAAGGATTCGCCCCTTCAATTCAGCCAGGTAGCCCCGGCTCTGCTTTCGGCGCAATTCAGCTTTTTTATGTTCGAGAATGCGTGAAAGAATCATGCCGCCAGCTCTTTGGTCAAGGCAATGAGCTTTTCTAGCTTTTCAAAGGCCGCTCCGTTGTCCACAACACGGCCTGCTTCTTCAAACCCTTCCTTCAGCGATGCCGCCTTTTGGCAGGCGATAAATGCCGGAGCCGCATTCATCAGCACAATATCCCGCTTGGCTCCTCGACGCCCGCGGAAAATATCCCGAATAATCTGGGCATTGTCTTGCGGGTTCCCGCCCAACAGTTCTTTCGGGGAAACCGGTTGGAGGCCAAAGTCCTCGGGACCGATAGAATAGCTCAACACTCTTCCTTTTTTTCCTTCTGAAATCGCGGTACGACTGGTTAATGAAATTTCATCTAACCCGTCCATCCCATGGAGGACAAAGCAATGTTGTGTGCCTAACCGCAAAAGGACTTGAGCCAGCTTGTCAGTGAGTGCTTTATCATAAACCCCCAGCACCTGAATCGTGGCCCGTGCCGGATTGGATAGTGGCCCCATGATATTCATCAGGGTACGGATTCCCATCTCTGCTCGAGGTTTGGCGCAACGTTTCATCGCCCCATGATAGAGGGGGGCGAAGAGAAACCCGATACCGACTTCGTTAATGCAGTCTCCCACTTTTTCAGGGGACAATTCGATATTGACGCCAAGAGCCGCTAAGACATCCGCGCTCCCTGATCGAGACGAAACGGATCGGTTCCCATGCTTGGCGACCGTCATTCCCCCTCCCGCCACGACAAAGGCGGCAGCCGTCGAGATATTGAAGGTTTGGCTTTTGTCTCCCCCGGTTCCACACGTATCGACGACTTGAGGATCGGAGATAGGAATGCGAATGGCCAATTCACGCATCGCTCGAACCGATCCGGTAATTTCATCAATCGTCTCGCCTTTCATGCGTAATCCCATTAAGTATGCTGCAATTTGAGCCTCTGTGGCCGCTCCCTGCATGATCTCCAGCATCGCCTCTTCGGACTCTTTTTCCGAGAGATCGATGCCTTCGGCTAATTTACCAATCAGGTCTTTGACTAAGGCCATATGAACCATCTCATGAGCATACGGTTGGAAAAGAGCAGCTTAGAGGCTCGTGCCAGACAATAATGGCAAGGACAAAAAATTCCGCAACAGATCCATCCCTGCAGTGGTTAGAATCGATTCAGGATGAAATTGTACGCCTTCAGCTCCGGTTGGCGTATGCCGCAGCCCCATGATTTCGCCTTCCACGGTTTCGGCCGAAATTTCAAAATCGGCAGGCAGGCTTTCACGCTTGACGATTAAGGAATGATACCGGGTGGCTTCAAAGGGATTCGGTAGGTCTTCAAAAATTGTTTTTCCATCATGATGGACCATGGAGGTTTTCCCGTGCATAAGTCTGGGGGCCCGGATAATTTGACCTCCAAAGGCGTAGGCCAGCGATTGATGGCCGAGACACACGCCTAATAACGGCAGGGACCCGGCAAAATGCCTGATCGTTTCAACAGAAATGCCAGCCTCTTTGGGGGTGCAAGGGCCCGGAGAGATTAAAATCCGCTCCGGGGCCAGGCGCTCAATTTCCTCGATCGTCAGTTTATCATTCCTGAAAATTTGAAGATCGGCTCCCAACTCTCCTAAATATTGAACCAGATTGTAGGTAAAAGAATCGTAGTTATCGATAACCAGGATCATGTATTCGCTCCCAAGACGTTATGTCAGACCTCGTTCCGCCATTTCAATACCCCGCATCATGGCTCCGGCCTTATTTCGAGTTTCTTCATACTCACGGGCGGGATCAGAATCCGCTACAATTCCCGCCCCGGCCTGAATGTACGCCTTCTGTCCTTGGACTACCACCGTGCGAATATTGATGCAGGTGTCCATATTCCCCGAAAAACTAAAATACCCCACCGCTCCGGCATAGGGTCCCCGACGAGTAGGTTCCAACTCCTCAATGATTTGCATAGCCCGGATTTTCGGAGCTCCCGACACCGTACCGGCAGGGAAACACGCTTTCATGACGTCATACACCGTGTATTGAGGATCTAAATCTCCCACGACCTGTGACACAATGTGCATGACATGGGAATACCGTTCCACTTTCATAAACCGTTCCACTTTGACCGTTCCGGTTTTGGCGACCCGGCCGACATCATTCCGGCCTAAATCTACCAACATGACATGTTCAGCCAATTCCTTTTGATCGGATAACAGATCCTGTTCCAGTGCCTGGTCCTCTTGTGGCGTATGCCCACGTGGGCGCGTTCCGGCAATAGGTCTCACCACAATGTTTCCTTCTTCACATCGCACAAGGATTTCCGGAGAAGATCCTACCAATTCAATTCCGGCGATCCGTAAATAAAACATGTACGGTGAAGGATTAATCACCCGCAAGGCCCGATAGATCTCCAGGGGATTGGTGCGAATAGTGGTATGCCACCGTTGGGACATGACTCCCTGGATAATGTCACCGGCCTGAATATATTCTTTAGTGCGAAGAACCATTTTTTCAAAGTTCGCGGGCGTCATATTCGATTGAAACTTGAGTGGCACTCGCCGCCTTGACGGTGATGATTGTCGTCGTGGCTTATTGAGCTTGCCAATGATGGATTCAATTTGGTCAATGGCATCCTGATAGGTTTGGCGAAGCTGCGCCTTCTTCATGGAATGAATATGGGCGTTGGCCACCACTTTGACCGTATGAGCCACATTATCAAAAATGAGCAGGGTGTCAGTAATGCAGAAGGCAAAGAGAGGAGTCTTGATTCCGTCTTTGGCAATAGACGGAATGGGTTCAAACGACCGGACCACATCATAACCTAAATAGCCGACCGCACCTCCAACAAATCGTGGCAAACCGGGAACGACAACCGGACGGTATTCCGCCATCGTTTCGCGAATATGATCCAATGGGTTTCCTTGAAGCGGGACCCGATGTTGCTTTCGGCCTTGTTGAGTGACCACTTCCCCGTTATCTTCCCAAAAAACGACAGAAGGATGACTACCAAGGAAAGAATACCTGGCCCAATTTTCTCCCCCTTCGATACTTTCGAATAAAAATGCATTGGGACCTGCATTAATTTTGGAGAATGCCGAAACGGGTGTTTCATAATCAGCCAGTATTTCTCTATAAATAGGGACGAGATTTCCGTGTGAGGCTAACCGGCAAAAATCATCAAAACTCACTGAATAATAAGCATTTTTCATGGATTCGACGGTAGCATACGGCCTATAAGGTGTCAACGAAAGTAGCCCATACCCACAACCTCCTTTAGAGGGTAAAAAAAAAGGCCGGAATCCAAGGAAAAAATTCCCTTAGGATTCCAGCCTTAATTGTCTAGAAGAGGCGAGGTGAATTAGGGACCGCTGACGATGAGTTTTTGCCCAACGTGAATGGTGTTATCTGCCAGACCATTCCAGGCTTTGAGATCTTGGACCGACACCCCGTAATCTTTAGAAATACGATAGAGAGTCTCTCCCTTGGCAACCGTATGTGATCCAGCGCCATCGCCTTTCCCTGTAGCGACCATAGACGAATCTAAGGGAACTTCGTTCCCCAGGTTCAGGTCCGAATCAAGTTTCGCCAAATCTGAATCCTTAAAGTCGAGATCATTCAACCCAAATTCAGAGATAGAAGGTTCGGAGAGTTTCAAGTCATCCGATTTCCCCATGCCTCCATCACGCAGACGAGCCAGTTCATCGTGGGAACGATTCAGTTGGTCTCGCAACGCTTCTAATTCGGCGTTCAAATCTCGATTTTGCGACTCCAATGATCCTACCTGCCGTTGTGTGTCTTGATACTTGACATTCAATTCACCGGTTCGTTTTTCTTCTTGCGCTAAGAGACGTTGAAAATTTAATGCACGCGCCTTTTCGGCTTCGAACTTTTCGGTACTGACACAGCCGGTAAAAAGCCCGCCAACTACCAGCACACCCATAACTACTTTCAGGTAACCACACCAGCCAGCTGGTTGGGGATCTACCTGACATCCCCCAAACATTGGTTGCGCCATGTTACGCATTCCTCCTCCCTTGAGGTTCATATGTACCCCTCCTTCCGGGATAATGGTCAATAACGAAAGGGCTGATGTATACGCCATACAGTAACCTTTTGCTACACATTAATTCGGAATAGAGGTAATGTCAAACAACCTTCTCGTTATGCCAGCAGAAGTTACGGAACACCCTGGTTCATTGACCGTGGAAAAATACCTGTGATAGTTTCTTCCCATAGAATTCCCAATCCCTCCTATGCCACCTCATTTCTCACATCCGTCAGATTCCTCGGTGATGCAAATCGGCCAGGTTTCGCTCCGCTTGTCTCGGCCTCTCTCCCTTCAACAAGTCTGGATGGGCGATCAAGAAATATTGCGTCAGCTCCTTGCCTGCTGGTTTGTGGTTGACGAAAAAGATGTTCCCCTCTCACCTCGAATTGTCGGGCAACCAGGGGTGGGGAAGACGACGCTAGCGATGGCAGCCACACAAGAACGGAAGCAGGATCTCTTTATTTACCAATGCACCGCCGATACCAGGCCCGAAGATCTCTTAGTCTCGCCGGTTATCGCCGAGGGAGGCACGATCACCTATCAAGCCTCGCCCTTAGTCACGGCCATGCTAACCGGTAATGTGTGTTTACTGGATGAAGGCAACCGGATGAATGAAAAGAGTTGGGCCTCATTAGCCTCATTGCTTGATCATCGACGCTCGGTCGAATCGATTGTGGCGGGTGTCCAAATCCGCGCACATGAGAATTTTCGGTGTTGCGTCACCATGAATGAGGATGCGTCCACTTATGAAGTCCCTGATTATATCTTGTCCCGCTTGCAACCGACATTGAAGGTGGAATTTCCAGCGAAGGAACATGAGCTCGCCATTTTACGTTACCATCTTCCCTTTGCGCCTACTGAGATGGTCAATCTGACGGTCAACTTCCTCCAAAAAGCTCATCAATTGGATCTTCCCTTCTCTGTCCGTGATGGCATTCACATGGTGCAATACGCCATGAAACGGATGGCTCAGGACCCCAACCATCCCGTCGCCCGTGATGTCGCTTGGCGTGAAGCCTTGATAAAAGTGTTAGGTGAAGAAGCCTTGGATCTGGATCTGTTAGCGAAACGCCGATCGCAAGCGTTAAGCGGACAAGCTCTCCCTCGAGGCTTGGGAGATTTCTTTTTTGACGAAGATCACCCTTTGCATCCTGACCACTAGGCTCCCAACCTCACACACAACAGTTGCGAATGATCAACCACCCATCCTTCACATTTTGAGTGTGGAGGCCCCAACCGTCTCCATCCATACCGCACCATGACTCTCGCCGCGTTAACTCCCGAACCCATCTTTGCCTTATCTCCCAATATTCATGTGCTACCCATCGTGCATGGAAGCGGAGATATGGCACACACCGTGCGCGAAATTATCGTATCCCGCCACATTGATTGTGTGGGACTTCCGCTCCCGCCGTCGGGCCAGACATTAGTCGAGCAAGGGGTCGATCAGTTACCCGTTATTAGCGTTGTGGTCCTTCCAGAACCAGAAGGCGATGATGGCTCAAGCTGTTCCTATGTGCCGATTGATCCCTGCCAACCGGTGATCATGGGGATACGAGCGGCCATGTCCGAGGGAATTCCGCGAGCCTATGTGGACCATGAAGTCCAATACTACCATCCTCTCTCCTGGGTTGGGCCAGATCCCTATACCTTGAAGTCTGTGCCTTTGGCGACTTTCTCTGCCGCCACAGTGCCATTTTTACCGCCACCCCAACCACAGACTCCTCGTTGGAAACGCATCTGCTGGATGGCGTGGCGACTCCACGAACTTGAGTTAGACTTTCACTCCATTCTCTTTCTCTGTCCCATGACCGATTGGCCCTGGCTGCGCCAGGCCTATCGAGAACGGCTGCCCTATCCCTCTCCCGAGCAGCGGAAAGGTGTCCCTGCCTGGTGGAATGTAGAGCCGGCATCGCTCTATTTCATGTTGGGTGAATTACCCTATGTCACGCAACTTTATGAACAACGACGGGAGGAGGCCCGCCCCGACACCCATCTGGCTATTGATGGAATCAAGGAACTGGTTCTGGAGGCACGATCCCGGTGGATTGCGTCGCGTTCTGCCACCATCGCCAAAGAGTCCAATTGGGTGACTCCCCAATTATTGCAACGCTATTTTCAATACGTGCGAAATCTCACCCTCCTGGAACATCGGCTGAAACCCGATTTGTACACATTGGTTTTAGCCGCCAAACAAATGGCTGGCGATGAATTTGCGCTCAAGCTGCTGGAAACCGCTAAAACCTATCGGTACCAAATCCTCCCGTCCGCTCTGGACACCAGGCCTAGGGTACTAATGGGGATTGGCGAACTCCAGGATCAGGATGGGGAAATTCATCGAGCCGTGAATCGTTTACAAGGCGCCCCGTTGGTCTGGCGAAGTATCACCCTTCAACCTCAACCCCCAACTCCGAAGAAACAATCCTGGGCACACCAATGGAACCCAAACCGTCAATGCTCCTGGCCTCCGGAAGATCATCGCATCGAATCGTTTGCGGCCCATGTCCGGCAACAAAGCCGAAATGTCTTAGGAGCGGATTTGGCACGAGTCGAGCGGTTCAACACATCTCTGGAAGACGGGATCGATCTGCGGGAAACCTTGCGTCAGTGGGCTATAGCCCCCCAACGATCGGTACGGGATATTCACGTCAAAGTGGCTCCTCCTGCAAAAGGAACCATTGAGGCCTTGGTGTTTTTCTTTGAAGTGCCGGCCGACCCCGCTATCTTTTCTTGGCAAACTACCTGGTATGCGGAACATCAAGAAGAATCCACCCTCAGCTTTTATGCCACTCCCTTTGCGGCGAATATGATCGGACCGGGAATCGGGGAGGCCTGTTACGGAGGAGCCCTATTTTTATTTCCACCCCGTCTGATCCCTGATATCTGGGAAAATCCTGCCTTGGACTTTGCCACATCTCTCGAAGAACGACTGCTCGCGGGCGCCTGTGCACACTCCAGGGAACCCTATGTGGCAATCGTGTCTCCGGTTCCTCTTAAATCAGCCTGGCGGAACATTGCCCATCGCTTCGGCCGAAAGCTTGTCCCTATTCCGTTACATCGGTTTTCAGGACAAACGATTGCCCGTCTGCGAAGGTTTCATGTATTAAACGGACACGATATCCGAAGTTATGCAGCCCGATTTATTCGAGAATAGCTCCAACGACGAATCCGTTCATCCGGCCTTGAACGCCCTTCACGAAAAGCTTCAACAACTCCGGCAGGCCATTCGCCGGCACGACGAGTTGTATTACGTCCACAGCCGTCCGGAAATTTCTGACGCTGAATACGACAAGCTCTTTCGAGAACTACAAGCATTAGAACAACAACATCCCGACCTGGTAACTCCCGATTCGCCTACCCAGCGGGTTGGGGGTGCCCCACTTGCCCAATTCAAAAAAGTCACCCATGAATTCCCCCTCCTCAGCTTGGATTCGGAGATGGATGAAGAGAGTGTGCTGGCGTTTGATCAGCGGGTTCGCCGGGAACTGGGTATCGAACAAGTGAGTTATACGGCCGAACCCAAATACGATGGGCTCTCCGTTGAACTCACCTACGACAAGGGAATCTTTGTGCAAGGAGCAACCAGAGGGGACGGCACGATAGGGGAGGATGTAACGCACAATCTTCGCACCATTCGCGCGTTGCCTTTACAGTTAAGGCCGGGAAAAGCTTTTCCCGCCCATGTCGTCGTGCGGGGAGAGGTCTTCATGAAACTCCCTGACTTTCACCACTTGAACCGGCGATTAATGGAACAGGGGGAAGAGCCTTTTGCCAATCCCCGCAATGCCTCCTCAGGAACCTTACGACAATTGGACCCGTCTATCACCGCCACCCGTCCCCTCACCATTACCTGTTATGACTTTCTGAGTCCTGGATCGGGGCGACCTAGCACACATTTCGAGGCTGTTACCTGTCTGAAAACATGGGGATTACCCATTCCTCAATTTCGACGCCAATGTCCCTCAATTCAAGAAACACTTGAATTTCATCGTGAAATGTTCAAACAACGGGATGGGCTGCCATTTGAAATTGACGGCATCGTTATTAAGGTGGATCGATTCGATTGGCAGCAGTCTCTTGGGGAAAAATCACGCAGTCCGCGTTGGGCCATCGCCTACAAATTTCCTCCCAGAAAAGAGCTGACGAAGGTACGACACATTGCCCTATCAGTTGGACGCACAGGCGCTCTCACCCCGATTGCGTTGTTGGATCCGGTGGAAATCGGGGGAGTCACGGTGAGCCGCGCCTCCCTGCATAACGTGGAAGAAGTAGCCCGTAAAGATATTCGGATGGGAGACACTGTCAAGGTCGAGCGGGCAGGGGATGTCATTCCGGATGTAGTGGAACGAGTGCCCGTGCCTGGTGAAAAGCGTGGCACTCCCTTTCAACCACCCACTCAATGTCCGGTCTGTGAGTCGCATACGATTCAAGATGGGCCAATCCTTTATTGTACCGGACAAACCGTCTGCTCGGCTCAATTAAAAGGATCTCTTGAACATTATGCTTCCAAGGGTGCAATGAATATTGATGGCCTTGGTAAAAAAACCATTGCACAGTTTGTCGATGAAGGGTTAGTGAGAAACCTGGCTGATCTGTACTCTTTGCGAAAGGAGCAACTCCTTGAATTAGAAGGGTTTGCGGAAAAATCGGCGACTCAACTCATTGAAGGCATCGAAAAAAGCAAACAGGCTCCCCTGGTTAGATTTTTAATTGGGCTTGGGATTCGACATGTGGGCTCCCATATTGCCAAAGTCTTGGCTAACCATTATGGATCTTTACCCGCCATTCAAAATGCCACGAAAGAGCACCTGCAAGAAATACATGAAATCGGTCCGGAAATCGCCGCCAGCGTGGAATGCTTTTTCCAAGAGGAACAAAACCTTGCGGTGATCCAGCACATGAAAAAATTAGGTTTACGGGTTCAGGAAATAAAAAAAATGTCGGATAGGACGGGACAACCTCTTACCGGGAAAATCTTCGTACTGACTGGAACACTGGAGGGCATAACCCGCGAAGAGGCCAGACAGAAGATTGAGTCGCTCGGCGGACGGGTGACTTCCAGCGTCAGTAAGCAGACAGATTATGTGGTAGCGGGGAAGGATCCCGGCTCTAAGTTAGACAGGGCCACTCAATTAGGAGTGACAATTTTAAACGAAGAAGATTTTTCCTTATTGAGTCAAGGAGGGAATCGTTAATCCTTAAAGAAGAATAAATAATACACGATTATCTTTTGACTAATTTAAGAAACTCTGAGCATTCCGATAGAACGTGAATTCTTTTCTTACGAAGAACCGGATTTTCACCTCAGTGTCCCTGACAAATGGATGAAGCAGGAACCTCTTGAAAAAATCTAGACGCTTACGTAATCGATTGCCCCAAGTTACGATTCAGAAGCCACGGTGGAGGGTTCGGTTGGAGGCGTTTCGGGAATAGGTTCTTCCTTGATGATCTGGACACCTTTGATAGAGCGTTCATCTGCCTCTTGGACAATTAAGAGGCAATTGTCTGTATGAACTTTCTCGCCAACAGCCGGAATATGGCCCAATTCTTCAAGGATAAGCCCGCTAATCGTATTTTGTTCTTCGTCGAGTTCGACCTTAAGAAATTCATTGATACGGCGAACTTCAGTTCGACCATCGACTAATATTTGATTTTTTCCCGTTCGGCGAATCCATTCTTCGCTGAGATCGCCTTCATCGAGAATTTCTCCTACCACTTCTTCAAGCAGATCTTCGACGGTAATCAAACCCATCACTCCGCCAAATTCATTGACGACGATGGCGATATGTCGCTTTTCTTGTTGAAATTGCCGCAAAAGATCATCTGCCGTTTTAGTAGAGGGAATAAATAATGGTGGCTTGGCTAATGATTTGAGGGTGAGTTGCGTATGACTTTGAGCAAGCTCCATCAGGGCATGGCTGCGATAGAGAATGGCGGTGATATTGTCGGGATTCCCCTCATAGATAGGAATCCTGGAATATTTAGCCTTAAACAACTCTTCACGCGCCTCTCCTAATGTCTGATGGCCATCGAGGGCAAACATATAAATCCGTGGAGTCATCGCATCTTCAGCCGTCACATCGTTAAAATCAAACACATTTTTAATCATTCTCACTTCGTCCGTTTCCAAGACCCCAGCTTTTCCGCCGGCATCAAGCATGATTTTGAGTTCTTCTTCCGTGATGAACGGAACGGTTAATCCCCGACCTCCAGTCAGTTTCAAAATAAACGGTTCCAAAAAATAGAGAAAGGGGAAGAATAATTGTTCCAAGAGATAGATGGGGTAGGCCAGTAATTGCACAGCCGTTTCCGAATGTTTCGCACAGAGCGTTTTAGGGACAATTTCTCCGAATAACAAGACCATAAACGTTAATAATCCAGTCGCTACGGCCACAGCCTCAGATCCAAAAAGACGAATGGCAATCAGGGTGGCCATCGAGGCCGCCATGATATTGACTAAATTGTTGCCGATCAAAATTGTGGAGAGAAGGCGCTGAGGATTGGACCGTAATTTAAGCCCGAGTTTGGCCCCTTTACGACCTTCATCAGCCAAGGATTTCAAACGGCTTTCGGTGATAGAAAAAAAAGCAATCTCAGCGCCGGAGAAAAATGCTGAAAGTCCTAAACAAATAAGGACGGCGATAAAATCCATAGATGGATTAACGAGCTCCGGTGGGGCAGACGGGAGAAGTAGCAGCGTAGCAGGCTACAAGGTCTTGCAGACGGGCTTTTGGGAAGAGTGAAATCAGAAGAGTTTGAGAGGGATTCATAATAAGGCCAAAATTCTCATCGTTAATGAGATGTTTTGAGCCCTCAGTAACCATTTTGAGTTTTTAAATTACCATAGGGTTTTGGTTTATGGCAATTATATTGGAAATATTTAAATATAACCCCTTTTTTTCAATTAGTTATCTTGAATGAGGAGCGGAGCGAGATCAAACCGGTTTTCTATGTCGGTCGCCACGGTTTTGGCCGTTTCCTGAGAGTGAAAGGTCCCAACCTGAACCCGGTGCCATTGCCCCGATGGAAGGTTCACGGTCTTCAATCTAACTTGCGGGTATTGGTTGGCCAGTTGCTCCTGCAAGGAAACCGCTTGAGTTAATGTAGAAAATGAGCCAGCCTGAACCCAATAATTGCCAGTTCTTCCATTCAAAAATTCGGCTGAATTCCCTGAATTTGGGGAATCCACGATCGTCAAGATGACCTCCTCAGTCCCTTTCCCAATCATGGCCAGTTCCCTGGCGGCGCCATAGGACAAATCAATGACCCGGCCTCGAATAAAGGGACCACGATCATTGATTCGAACGGTCACGGATTTTCCGGTATCCACACTTTGAACTAAGACCAGAGTTCCAAATGGCAGCGTGCGATGGGCTGCTGTCAGCGCCCACATATCGTAGCGCTCCCCGTTGGCAGTCGGATTCCCATGAAAACTTGGACCATACCAGGAAGCCACCCCTCGGTGAGAGTGCTCCGCCGCAATCGGTCCCGTTCGATGGTAGCCCCCCGCACATCCAGCCATCACAAAGCCGAGCATGAACAGGCACATCCACCGTATTGGAAGGCTGTTGATCCGCCTCAAACGGCAAGGATCGTTTGAGATGACAGTGAGTAGAAAAATTGGAATTGGAAGAGTCAGGGAAGGCAGCATGAAAATCTTTTATCCACCCATGGTGGAACACCGTTTATGGAGCTTAGTCCATCGTACGTCGGTCCACAAACCGGTAGCCTTGCCGATTTAACACGGGATAGACCGAAAAAATCGGTGTTCCAAACGGCACAACCGCACTCTTGATGCCGGGACTCAACTGGAGATGCAGATTAATGAAATTAAAACTCAAGCCTTCTTGCCAGGGTTGAGCCAAGTTTTGCACATATGATTCAACTTTGTCGGAGGCGTAGGTCCTGGTCATAAGGCCTGCGCCCCCCTGTAATCCATAATCGCTCAAATCTGGCGCCCCTTGAATAAGAAGGGAAACAATGGAGGCATCGAACCACACTTTGATATTACAACTGACTTGAATAAATGGCCCCAGGCTGCCGGTATGTTCTAATACAGCCATGGGATAGACCAATTCTGGTGGGAGGGAGGGATCAGTTCGTGAGGATTGCAGGGTAAACTCTGGGTCCTTAATACCCGATACAGAAACAAAGATGAGATTCGGATCACGAAGGTCCACATCCAACACTTGGCCATCATGATAGCTGCACAATTTACCCATCTCATAGCGCAAGGGAAAGGAATAGCCCATTTTCCCATAAAAAATTCGGATCCCGGCTTCAAGCGGATCCTCGGGACTTCGACTGATTTTCAAGTCAAATGGTAATACGACATGAAAAGCATTCGTTCTAGCATTGATGAATGGAGCACAGGCACCGGGAAATTCTTTATGGATAGCAATATTTTCTGGTTCAAACTTTTTCGCTGTTCCACCGAAATGCTGGGCAGTTTTTGCCTCTTTAGTTAACCGGTATTTTTCCTGGTAATACGCAGAGGCACGCTTTTGAGCAATTTCGAGAAAATATTCAGGGACATCAGTCTCTACAATGAGATTTTGCCGATCGTGAGATTGTGACCGGGAAACCTTCATCGCTTCATTGTAGCGTTGGAGATCACTCTGAGTTTTTTTGATCAAATGCTCCAGATCACGAACTAACTCAGGGTCGTCGTAGCGTGTTTGCGGCAAAATCTGGCAGGCTTTTTGCAGAAGTTCCAGTTTCATAGTATACCGTTTGGGTTCAGCAGAAAAGACCGTCGCAGTCGCCATCAACAAATTAAACTGTTCTTCAGGAAGTAGGGCTAATTGGGTAAGATCGTTCTCCTTCACAAAGGCCAAGGCCAATGGTCCAAAGGCCTCTTCCTGGCGAAGATGCAGGGTGAGGAGATAATTGAGATAGGCGCGAGCGTCTTCTGGAGTCATAAGATCTTTTACGGGATGGCATTCTAAGGCAACTCATCACTTGGGGCAAGCCATGACATGATACCCTATTTTTACAAAAATTCTGCCTGATGGAAAAGATTTCACTCAAGATCTTGTAGGGAATTGAAGTAACAGGATTTTGAAAGAAAGGATTCAATATGGACCGTGTCTCGTTGCAACAAACCAGAAGTGTCACACGAAGGCTGGGAATATTCTTGGTTATGGCCAGTCTGTTTCTTGTAACAGGAATTTCAGTAGTTGCGGCAGAAGCTGCATCAAGCAACAAAGCCCCAGGGGCAACTGCAAACGAAGGAACCGACCTATCAACCGATAGCCTGAATAAACAAATAAATGATTTAGATGCGCAAATACAGAACCTCCGAGACCAAAGTCTTGAATTGCAAGAAAAAACCCGAGCCAAGCTTCAGGCCCAATTAGAACATTTAAAAACTCAGCAAGAGACCCTCATCCCTCGTATTGAAAGGCTTCGGGACAATAGCGAAACCGCCTGGCAGGACATTAAGGAAAATATTCAAAAAGCTATTGAAGACCTCAAACTCTCCGCAGATTCCATGAAAAGACAGAAATGACTTAGGATCTCAGATATTCCCTGCATCTTTGAGCCCATTCATAGAGACTTCCCTTTCTCTCCAGTTTATTTTCAGCACGTTTCGCCCAACCCTCATCCTAGAAAGACCCCGATTTCATCGAGGGCTTGCATCGGTATGAACGCCTTTTTACACTGAGCCAATATGAGTTTTTCTTTAATGGTCCCACAAACTGAGCAGGTACTGGAATGGCGCGTATTAATAGATTTCCTCGCGAATGAAGCCGCTTCCACCATGGGGGCTGATTGTTGTCGCGCTCTCACCTTCGTGTCTGACCTCCAGTCCGCGCGCGTTCAACAACAAGAAACCACAGAAATGGTTCAAATCCTCGAAGGGCCTCATCCTCTACAGCCATTGTGTTTCCCGGATATCCGGAACCTGCTCGTTCGTGCGGGAAAAGAAGGGCTGCTCGACGGGGCAGACCTGCGGGATATTTCCCTCGTCTTAGGGCTGAGTCAAACCACCAAACATCTTTTACAGATTCATAACCCGGCGTTTCCCGCGATCGGGGGACGGTCCCAAAACCTTTACGATCTGATGCAGGTGAAACAAACGATTGATTCTTGTATCGATCTTAATGGCCATCTTCGAGAATCTGCGACTCCCGAACTCCGCCAATTGACTCAAAGAAGCCAGGATCTTCGTCAAAACATGCGGCGACGATTGGAACATATGTTGGCCTCTCAGCAATATGAGGATCTTC
>JAOUGQ010000321.1 GCA_029865515.1 Nitrospirota bacterium | reverse complement strand
CCAGACACCGCCACAACCGGACAGTGGGGCGATCATTGCTATTCCCGCAGATACCCCGAGCACTCGAAGCGCATCACGACGGGTCAATCCTTCAGACTTTTCGTCTTTGTCGGCCATAACTTCACCTTCCTTGTATGGGAAACCATTCCCCGGCAGCTCTATCTTCTTTCTCTTAGACCCTGGTTGAAGAGCGAAGAGGAGTGAATGAACGCATCTCATCAAATAAGGGAAAGCATTTTGAATGAAACAACGATTTGAATGCAACATAAAATCAGTGAACATTTGACATCCCGGGAAAAACAAACAGGATGGGCCAGAAGAAATGGAGTGGTTAAAGGGTTAATGGGATTTTGAAGAATTGTAGGAATTTGTGACGATCATCCGTAGTAGTTGGTATGGGAGACATTTCCTCGGTACCATACCATCAAGGGAGTCAGATTCTAAAAGGGCGAAGTGTTGTCACCATCGTTGGATACTGCTGTTTCCCCAATTTTGTGGACAGGTCAGTTAAAAGTTTGTGGTACCCGTTCAATATACCCGGTAGAGGCCGCTCTCTGGCTAGGGGGGTCAGTGGCTGACAGTTATACAACCCTTCAATGTCGTCAAACGCATCTGCTAAAACTCGAAACGTTCATTAGCCCAGTTCCTTTTCCGGTTTTTGCCAAACGTGGCCGTCCCTTGCTAATAATTGATCGGCTTCTTGTGGCCCCCAGGTGCCTGCCGCTTAGTTGGGAAAGGAGCGAGGGGGGAGGGCCTTCCAGACATCCAGGATAGGAGTGACCACCGACCAGCCGGTCTCCACCATATCCGCCCGTTGAAACAACGTGGCGTCCCCCCACATACAGTCGTAGAGCAAACGCTCGTATCACGTAGCCGGAGCACTTCCGAAATAATCCTCATATCGAAAATTCATACTACGGCTCCCAACTGAACAACCGGCCCGGGAATTTTCGCTCCAAATCGTAGGGAGATGGCTTCCTCTGGCTGAATCTGAAGAACGAGTCGATTCGGTGTCAGGCTCTCAACTGCTGTTTTTCTAAAGAGTAAATGAGGAGCAAGTTCAAACTGCTTAGGTTCTAACTCCAAGTGCAACACTTCAGCCTCGGATGGGCTACGGGGTTGCCATGAAAAAGAAATCCTCCACACACATGCATGTCGACGAACGTGAGACCCTGAGCTTGGGACTGGCCCACGATTATTCGCTGAGGACGATGGCCACGGTGTTGGGTCGGGCACCCAGCACAATAAGCCGCGAGTCTGCGCGTAATGCGATGAAGGGCCATTCCTCTCGGGCCGGCACCGCTCACACGCTGGCGGCCGCTCGGGCGCGACAGCCTCGGCGGCCGAGCAAACTTCTGGATCCCTGGCTGTGGCGGTATGTCCAGACACACGTGGTCCGCGGATGCTCGCCCGAACGATTGCCGGACGCCTCCGTCGCGAGTAGCCTGAGGACATGCGGAAACGCCTCTCGGCCGAGACCATCTATGTAGGCCTGTACGTGTTGCCACGCGGCTCTCTCCGGAGCGAACTGTTGGCCGCGTTGCGGCAAGCCCGCAAGGCCCGCCGGCCGCGTGCGCGTGGGATCGATCGGCGAGGCCAGATTCCCAACATGACACCGCTGGCTGAGCGCCCGGCAGAAGTCGCCACCCGCACCGTTCCCGGCCCCTGGGAAGGCGACCTGATCAAGGGGGCTCGCAAGAGCTCGGCTGTCGGGAGCCTCGTGAAGCTGACGACGCGCCTGGTGTGATCCTGTCCCGGCTCGACGGAACCGATGCGCTGAGTGCCCGAGAGGGCTTTACCCGCAAGCTCAAGCATGTGCCGACCCCCCTGCGCAAAACGTTGACCTATGATCGGGGGAAAGAGATGGCGGAACACGAGCGCCTGGCGCAACGACCGGCCATCCGAGTGTTCTTTGCGGATCCACATAGTCCCCTGGCAGCGTGGCACCAACAAGCACACCAATGGCCAGCTGCGGCAGTATCTGCCGAAGGGGACGGACTTGTCGGGCTATACCCAGCGGGAACTGAATGCCATCGCCCACCGGTTGAACACGCGACCGAGAAAATGTCTGGACTGGGCGACGCCCCTGGAGGTGTTTACGCACCTGCGTCATCAATCACCCGTTGCAACTGGCACTTGAAACCGCCCTCTCAATAACAAAAACCGGCTATCTCCTTTCATTGTTCCGTATCTGCTCCTTCGCCGCATCCACGACATTATCCATCGTCAAGCCAAATTTTTTTGTGAGTTCCTTGAGTGGTGCAGAAGCTCCAAAGGACTCCATGCCGATGATCCTGCCGGTAGATCCCACATACCGCTCCCATCCGAGCGTGGAGGCTTGCTCCACGGAAACCCGGGCGGTCACACGGGAAGGTAACACTGTTTCACGGTAGTCCGGATGCTTTCGGCAATAATACTCAAAGATCTCCCACGAGGGCATACTCACCACGCGGGCCTGAATGCCCTCGGCTTTGAGCTGCTCGTATGCGCCCACGCACAGAGACACTTCACTGCCGGTACCGATAAGAATCACCTCCGGTCCCCCATCATTCGTATTCGTCAGGACATAAGCCCCTTTTGCCACCCCAGAGGGTGACGCATATTGAGTCCGATCAAGCGTGGGGACTGCCTGTCGGGTAAGGACAAGCGCGACCGGCTCATGGCGGAATTGCATGATAACCCGCCAGGCTTCGACGACCTCATTGGCATCAGCGGGACGAATGGTGATCAGGCCGGGGATGGCTCTCAGGGAGGCGATCTGATCGATTGGTTGGTGTGTCGGCCCGTCCTCACCCACACCAATAGAATCGTGCGTAAAGATATAGATGACGGGAATTTCCATGAGGGCTGACAACCTCATGGGTGGACGAGCGTAATCGCAGAAGACCAGGAAGGTCGACCCGAATGCCCGAACCTTTGAAAGAGACAGGCCATTCACCACGGCGCCCATCACTTGCTCGCGAATGCCGAAGTGCAGGTTTCGGCCTTGGTAGGTCTCTGAAAAGAAATCTCCCGCTCCCTCAAACGTCAGGCGTGTTTTGGTAGGGGGTCCCAGATCGGCGGATCCCCCGATGAGCCACGGAACATTTTGTGCGACGCTATTGAGCACCTTCCCGGAGGAATCGCGAGTAGCCAGCCCCATGGCATCTGCCAGAAATGACGGCAATCCACCATCCCACCCCTCAGGAAGTTGACGATGCTGCATGCTGTATAGATGATCGGCAAGATCGGGATAGGTTTGTTTGTACGCCTCGAAACGGGAAAACCAGTTTTCCCGAAGCGCCCGGCCCCGTTTCCCAAAGCCTTCCCGGAAATGGACGCGCACTTCCTCGGGAACAAGGAATTTGGCCTGTTCAGGCCAGCCATACCGTTGTTTGGTCAATCGGATTTCCTCTTCACCCAGCGGTTCACCATGGGCAGCACTGGTATCCTGCTTATTGGGCGCCCCATACGCGATGTGGCTATCCACGATAATCAACGTCGGCCGGTCCGGAGTAGAAAGGAAGGTGTTGAAGGCACGAGACAGCAGGTCTAAGTCGTTCGCATCCCCTACTCGCGTGACATTCCAGCCAGAACCGATGAACCGCGTGGCGACATCGTCGCTGGTCGCCAATTCGGTGTGGCCTTCTATCGTGATGTTGTTGTTGTCGTAGATCCAACACAAATTGGAGAGTTGAAGATGTCCGGCGAGGGAGGCGGCTTCGTGGGAGATTCCCTCCATCATGTCTCCGTCC
>JAOUGQ010000055.1 GCA_029865515.1 Nitrospirota bacterium | reverse complement strand
GGCTTGAGCGAGGTTTGAATATTTCTCGGGAGGCAGAAGTCGAAGTGTCCCGGGGGGATGGCCGATCACTGCATCTCCCACAAGGAGTACCCCTTTGCCTTGTTGCAAGAATAGGGCACTCTCTCCTGGAGATTTTTGATGTAAAAGCTGAATAACCCAAATGCCACCTGGAAGCAACTCCCCATCCTTGAATGTTTTATCAACGGAGAGAGTCATGTCGTTGGCATCCAATTCCGGTGCCATCACCTGGCAGTGGAATTCTTCACGAAGATGAGCCGCCTCCCGTTCATGGTCCCGATTGGTCAAAATAATATAGTCAGGAGATCCTCCATGCCGCAAAAAACTCATATCACTGGCGCTCATCGGAGGTGGGTCGACTAATATTCGATGTTCCCCTACGGCCAGTAAATGCCCGTTGAAATTAAGCTGCTTCTCCTCGGAGAACCAGGACCATTCAGAAATGCGAGGGAGAAGGGTGTTCATAATGCTGCCAGAGTTTCTTGAAGAAGGGCGTGGGTTTTGGCTTGAACCCGAGGTTCTTGCGGGAGATCTAAGATGTCATCTTCATGGACGGTCATAAACTTACGATTGGGGCCCTTCGTCAGAGAAATTAAAAACAGGCTACGCGAGGGGGTGGTAGGAATCACTACTTCCACGGAAGCATCGAGGGCGCTCACCATCTCCAGAAATTTCTGTTTTCCGTCTTCTAGTTCGTCCATAGTGCCCTAACATCGGTTCAAAAAAGCGTCCATAAAATCCTCGGCCTACCTCGCCGAGGGGGTCTGCGGTGCCTGTAATAATTTCTCTACTTCCTGAAGGATGGCCTCATGTCCGGCTAATGTGCCGTCAGTAAAGAAGTTCCCCACACGCTGCCAACGGATCAGGCCCTTTTGATCGATGACATACACATTGGGAATGAATTTTCCTCCACCATAGAGTTTGTCTGTCTTCTTTTCCAGGTCCAGGAGATAGGGATACGTGACTTTGACCGGAAATCCCTGGATAAACTCCATGACATCGGCTCGGGAATCGCCAGAAGAATTGACGCCAATCACGGCCACGGGCTTTCCCTTCGTGGCTTCATGGACTCTCTGGAGGTTGGTGCTTTGGATGAGACACGGTTCGCAAATATGAAAGAGCCCCAAAACCACAACTTTGCCCTTGAACTGTTGAAGAGAAATGGACTGTCCATCTAGACCGGTCAGCGAGAAATCAGGAGCGGCCTCCCCGACTTTAAAAAAACTCCCAGCTTGAGCGATGAGGCCGGTACTCAGCACCATCATGAATACGATGAGTATATGATAAATGTTTCTTTTCATGATTTCCTCCTGTTCAAGTTGTGCAATCAAGCACTAAACCTTTGAAGGGTTCACCCCTAACATTTTTTTTAAATTCTAACACACGAAAATTTTTGGCAGCAACAAAACGGAAATACACTTAGGAGCGAGAGAGGTGATCCGGCTCAAATAATCCAAGCTGGAGTTGCTCGGCTTTGGTCAAGGTGATGGGATAAGTATCCGTAAAGCAGGCATTACAGTAGTGGTGAGAAAATCCTGGAGCCATCGCTAGCATGCCTTCTAGGCTGAGGTATCCCAAACTGTCGGCCGTCACATAACGCCGAACCTCTTCAATGCTGAATTTTGACCCGATGAGTTCTTTTTGTGTCGGCGTATCGATTCCGTAAAAACATGGGGCAATGACCGGCGGGGAACTGATGCGCATGTGAATTTCTCGAGCGCCCGCTTGGCGAAGCATTTTGACTATTTTCCGGCTGGTGGTTCCTCGAACAATGGAGTCATCCACGACAACAATTCGTTTCCCTTCTAGGACATTTGGAACCGGATTCAGTTTCAGTTTTACCCCAAAATGCCGAATGGCTTGTTGTGGTTCGATAAAAGTACGTCCCACATAGTGATTGCGGGTCAGCCCGATCTCAAATGGTAGGCCCATCCCCTCAGCATAGCCCAAGGCCGCTGGAACGCCTGAATCAGGAACCGGAATTACGAGGTCTGCGTCGGCTGGACATTCCTTGGCTAGTTGCCGCCCGAACGCCTTGCGGACCGGGTACACGGCATTCGGGCCAAAAATTTTAGAATCGGGTCTCGCAAAATAGACATATTCAAACACGCATTGGGCGCGAGAGCGCTCGAGAAATGGATGATAGGAGGTCAGTTCGGAATCCTGAATGACCACGATTTCTCCTGGTTCGACTTCACGCACGAATTTGGCATCAATCAGATCGAAGGCACAGGTCTCTGAGGCCACGACCCAGCTGCCTTTATACCGTCCCAAACACAAGGGGCGAAATCCAAACGGATCGCGGGCTGCAATCAAATGATCATCTGTTAACAGCACCAGCGAAAAAGCGCCTCGAACCAGACTTAAGGCATCAATCACTCTATTCACGATCGTGTCCCCTTTGGAGTGGGCGATCAGGTGAATGATGACCTCGCTGTCGGAATCAGATTGAAAAATAGCTCCATAAGCTTCGAGTTCGCCTCGAAGCACTCCGGCATTAATCAAATTTCCGTTGTGGGCTAACGCCAAATTGCCAAAGGCGAAATTGACGGACAATGGTTGGACATTATGCAACTGTCCACTGCCAGCAGTGGAATACCGATTGTGGCCAATAGCCTTGGATCCCGGGAGTTCGCGTAGAGTCTTTTTGGAATAAATATCCGCAACCAGGCCCAGCCCCTTTTGTTGATAAAACCGTTCGCCATCCGAAGACACGATGCCCGACCCTTCTTGTCCTCGGTGTTGTAAGGCATAGAGGCCTAAGTAGGTGAGATTCGCGGCCTCCTTCGACCCAGAAATCCCGAAAACGGCGCATTCTTCATGAAACCCGTCCGGTGAAGGGGTGGTCCGCACGATTGGCAATTCGCTCATGATGTCCTCAATAGCATGACAACATGTTGGTCTGAAAAAAGGAAAAAGAATTCTTGTAAGGTGATTGACAAAAAAGCATCACGCCTGTTCGACTCCAAGTTGTCGGGCAAGACTGTGATGCCATTGGTCTGCCATATCGGAAAGAGGCAGGCTCACCTGGCACACCGGATGTTCATGGGGTCCTTGAACGGTTACGTCCATATTTCCCTGAGTGACCTCTCCCAATAAAGTGATCGGCACTCCCGCGTGTTGGACCGTTTCCAGTACTTGATCGACATGCTGCGGTCTGATCGAGACAAGAACTCGGGAGGGGCTTTCACCGAAGAGTAGTGAATCCAGCCGGAGTCGTTGTTGTGAAATTATAACATTTGCCCCGAATGGCGCGGAAGGATGCGTCACGCAAGACTCGGCTAATGTCACAAGTAACCCGCCTTCCGAGCAATCATGCGCCGATTCCACTAATTCATTTCTGATTAACGTGAGCAGGCAAGAGTGCAGGTTTTTTTCCAGATCCAGATCCAACCAGGGGGGTGAGCCTTGTTCACGGGCATGAATGACTTTGAGGTATTCCGTCCCACCCAAATCTTCTTTTGTCTCCCCTAACAAAAAGATGCGATCGCCGGGGTGCTTAAACCATTGCGTGGTAATGGCCTCTTGGCGCTCAATGAGTCCGACCATCCCCAGAATAGGCGTGGGATAAATAGAAAGTCCATTTGTCTCATTATAAAAACTGACGTTCCCGCTCACCACAGGAATCTCAAGTGTTCGACACGCGTCGGCGATGCCTTCAACCGCCATAATGAATTGCCACATGACGTCAGGACGCTCCGGGTTGCCGAAATTCAGACAATCTGTGACACCGATCGGCTGAGCTCCGGCACATACCAGATTTCTAGCTGCTTCAGCGACCGCCAGCCCTCCTCCCAAATAGGGATTAAGGAGACAATACCGGCTATTGCCGTCCGTCGTCATGGCCAAGGCTTTTGTCGTCCCTTTAATGCGAACCACAGCAGCATCCGAACCCGGGCAGACCACTGTATTTGTCCCGACCATGTGATCGTATTGGCGAAACACCCAGCGTTTGCTCGCAATGGTTGGAGAGCCTAATAACTTCAGTAACACCTCGGCAGGATCTTTCACGTCAGGCAGGGCATCAAGATTCAAAGACTGCAAGAATTCTTGATATTGCGGTGGTGCAGCGGGGCGTTCATAGCGTGGCCCTTCTTCGGCGAGTGCATGTGCGGGTATTTCCGCAACGACCTTATTTCCTTCTTTGACACGAAGAAGCCCATCACCCGTGACTTGGCCGACCACGGCGGCATCAATCCCCCATTTCCTGCAGATTGCCAGGACGGCTTCTTCCTTCCCGGGTTGAGCCACCAGTAACATTCTTTCCTGGGATTCAGACAGTAGCACTTCGTAGGGAGTCATCTGGGGTTCACGCCGTGGCACTTTGGCTACATCCATTTCAATGCCGGTTCCGGCGCGGGAGGCCATTTCACAGGAGGAACTGGTGAGCCCAGCCGCCCCCATATCCTGAATTCCCACTAAGAGGTCTTGTTCTAAAAATTCAAGGCAGGCTTCCAGTAAAAGCTTTTCTAGAAATGGATCGCCAACCTGTACGTTCGGTCGTTTTTTTTCGGATGCATCATCAAAACTGTCTGAAGCCATCGTGGCGCCATGGATCCCATCCCGGCCAGTTTTGGCGCCAATGTACAACACTTGATTCCCAGCGCCCTTGGCCAATCCTCGCAGGAGACGGTCTTTCTTGACGATCCCGAGACAAAAAACATTGACCAGGGGATTTTTTGAATAAATATCATTAAAAGCAATCTCCCCTCCAACCGTAGGAACTCCCATGCAGTTTCCATACGAAGAAATGCCGGAGACGACTCCTTTAAATAAATGCTGATTTTGGGGAAGGTCCAACTCACCGAATCGAAGTGAGTTTAATAACGCGATCGGGCGTGCCCCCATCGTGAAAATGTCCCGGAGAATCCCCCCGACACCCGTCGCCGCTCCTTGAAACGGTTCAATGAATGAGGGGTGATTGTGGGATTCCATTTTGAAGACCGCAGCAAACCCATCACCAATATCCACCGCTCCAGCATTTTCTCCAGGCCCCTGAACAACTCGCTCCCCTTCCGTCGGAAAACGTTTCAAATGAACCCGTGAGCTTTTATAACTGCAGTGTTCACTCCACATCACGGAAAAAATCCCCAACTCGGTAAGATTCGGCTCACGTCCAAGGTGTTTGAGGATTTGCTGATACTCCTCCTCGGAAAGGCCGTGCTGTTCGATAATCTCTTGAGTGAGAGGTAATTGTGGCAAAGCCTTGGATTGGTCTGTCATGGCAAAAAACTCATCACGGTGCGTTTGGGCTCACTTGCAAAAAAATGGAGCCCGAGAGGAAAAAATATGTATTAGAGTCAAACAATTACCACCAAAACGTTCACCCATCTTTTTCTGGTAACTCATAAAAAAGGAAAAAAGAAAAATCCAAGCAAGTTAAGAGGGAACGTACCATAGATACGTTCATTCTGTCCTGTGACTCGAATTGCCTGAAGGCATGCGAAGAGGTAAATGATCCGTGACATAGGAGGCGTATTTTAATGCCGCTAACACTTGTTCATAAGTCAGGTTCAATGCTTCCTGAACGTCAGTGAACGATTTTCCGATGCCGAGTGTCCCGACCACCGTGGCTACATCCACGGTGGTTCCGGCCACACAGGGCTTTCCGTTGCAGATATTCGGAGTCATCGTTATTCCTGGAAAAACTTCCATGTCGGCTTTTCAAAAAAGACCGTCAATGCCGTTTGGTGATTGCTGTGGTCGAGGCTAAACCGGCTGGCGTATCTTGTTTTTTTCTAATGCGGATAGCATCGACCGAAAAAGAGTGACACCATCCTCATTATGCAATACGCTTTCTGCTCCTCGTTCAGGATGAGGCATTAGGCCAAGGACGTTGCCTGCCGAGTTGCGTATTCCGGCAATGTTGTCAAGGGATCCATTGGGATTGGCTTGAGAGGTCACATGGCCGTCACGATCACAATATCGAAAAACGATTTGCGCATTGGCTTGTAGCGCTGACAATGTGACAGGGTCCGTAAAATAGTTTCCATCGGCATGTGCGATGGGGAGCCTGAGTACCTGTCCAGGTTTGCATTGGTTGGTAAACGGGGTGTCAGCGTTTTCTACCCGTACATACGCATCTTCACAAATGAACGAGAGCGCACGGTTTCGCAACATGACGCCAGGCAAGAGCCCGGCTTCCAAAAGAATTTGAAATCCATTACAGATACCCAAAACCATCCCTCCCCGCCCGGCGAATTCAGCAACCGCGTCCATGATGGGAGAAAAACGGGCTATGGAGCCGGTGCGCAGGTAGTCCCCATAGGAAAAGCCCCCTGGTAGAATGATGGCATCCATGCCTTTAACGGATGTGTCCTGGTGCCAGATGAGATGACTGGCTTGCCCCATGACCTCGGAAAAGACATGCGCGCAATCGCGGTCACAATTGGATCCGGGAAAGACAATGATGCCGATGTTCAAGGCGATCTCCTCTTGTCGAAGTCCTAAATCGTGTTGGAAGGCTCGTTTCCCAGAGTGAGCGCTTCCAATGGGGAACTGATGTGAAAACGTCGATTAGGTCTCAAGAATCTCGTATCGATAATCTTCAATAACGGTATTGGCCAACAGTTTTTCGCACATAGATTTGATCTTGTTTTCCGCAGACGCGGTGTTCGTTTCATTGAGATCCAGTTCCATGAATTTCCCAATACGGACCTCTTCAACTGTGGAAAAGCCGAGTGTCTGAAGAGATTGTTGGATGGCTCGACCTTGAGGATCAAGAATTCCGTTTTTGAGCGTGACGAAAATTTTAACTTTCATGATTTTCCAGAAGGAGCAACAGGGGTATGGTGGGTAAAATTTCACCTAAGAATCACGTGATTGATAAGAAAGGATTTTGCCGGAGTGGGATCGATATTTGGAAAAGACATGAATTATCCGCATACTCGTTTGAGCACTTCCTGATACGTTTCCTCGATTCGCCCTAAGTCTTTTCGAAAGCGATCCTTATCCATGCGTTCCCCGGTTTGAATGTCCCAAAAACGACAGGTGTCCGGAGAAATTTCATCCGCCAGGATTATCTGACCATTCCATAATCCGAATTCCAGCTTGAAATCTACGAGCATCATTCCCCTTTTCTGAAAAAAAGGTTGTAGCACCTCGTTGATTTTGAGGGCCTGCCGACGAAGTTCCTCTAATTGTGATGGGGTCGCCAATTTGAGCAGGCGAATATGGTCTTCGGTAATGAGGGGGTCCCCCAACGAATCATCTTTATAGAAAAACTCGATTAACGGTGGATCAATGATCAACCCTTCTTCTAAACCCAATCGCTTCACAATGCTTCCCGTGGCCCGATTGCGTACGACAACCTCCACTGGGATAATTTTCACTCGACGCGTTAACATTTCGCGATCATTCAGTTGCTGAATGAAATGACTCGGAATTCCCGCTTCGGCAAGATACGGGAAAAGTGTTGAGGAGATTTTATTGTTCACCACCCCTTTTTCTAAAATGGTCCCCCGTTTTTGAGCGTTGAAGGCGGTGGCATCGTCCTTGAAATACTGAATGACTTCATCGTCTTTTTCGGTCAGGAAAATTTTCTTGGCTTTTCCTTCGTACAGCAGATTTCCTTTAGTCATCATGTGTTTCTCTTGGTTAAGGTTTTTCTTGAAATGGTGGACCGGGATTGTGGTTGGCTAGAGCGCTGGCTCTGCCTCCCGAATACTCGTGTGAAAATCTGTTGTTGATGCCGCAAATAGGCTTTGGGATCGAAGCAGATGGCGATCTCTCCGGCGGTAAGATGTTTGGCAATGAAAGAATCACGCTCAATAAGTGTTCGGAAGTTTCCCTCCCCCTTCCATGCGGCCATGGCGTGTTGCTGGACATGCTCGTAGGCGTCTTTTCTGATCGCGCCTTTATCGATTAATGCCAGCAATAACCGTTGGGAATAGATCAGTCCTCCGGTTTGGTTTAATGTTGTCAGCATCCGATGTGGGTAGACCACCAACGTAGATAGCATTTTGGTTAAGCGGACCAGCATGTAATCGATGAGGATGGTGCTATCAGGAAGAATAATTCGCTCAGCGGAAGAATGGCTAATGTCCCGTTCATGCCACAATGCGACATTTTCCAGGGAGGCCAGGCTATTGCTTCGGACCACTCTGGCTAGGCCGCACAAATTTTCCGAGCCGATGGGGTTCCGTTTATGTGGCATAGCGGAAGAGCCTTTTTGGCCAGGCTCGAAAAACTCTTCTGCTTCCAAAACTTCAGTCCGTTGAAGATGCCGGATTTCGGTCGCTACTTTCTCAATACTAGCAGCCAGAAGGGCCAATGCGGAGAGAAACGCTGCATGTCGATCACGCTGAATCACCTGGTTAGAAATAGGTGCGGGTTTCAAACCCAATCGCTGGCATACGGCTTTTTCTACTGAGGGAGAAAGATGCGCGAATGTTCCCATGGCCCCTGAGAGTTTGCCCACGGCGATATCCTTCATGGCTGCTTCTACCCGATGTTCCTGCCGCTGAAACTCCTGATACCAAATTGCTACTTTCCACCCGAAAGAAATCGGCTCCCCATGGATGCCATGCGAACGCCCCACCATCAGAGTATCCCGATGCGCAAAGGCTAGGTCCCGCAGTGTCCCCAATAGGCCTCTTACGTCTTCCAGGATAAACTGTGCGGCTTCCACCAATTGCAACGCGAGAGAAGTGTCGACGATATCCGATGAGGTCAGTCCGGCATGGAGGAATCTCCCGTCTTTGCCAGCCTGCTCGGCCACTGATTCTAGAAAAGCGATGACATCATGTTTCGTGACTTGTTCGATAGCCGCAATCCGGGAAGGATTAATCGTGACTTTTTTTCGGATGCGGGTTGTCACGCCACGAGGCACCTTTCCCATATGTTCCATGGCTTCGCACACAGCGAGTTCGACCTGCAACCACAGTTCATACTTGCGGGTTTGGGTCCAAACGGCCCCCATACGGGGTAACGTGTAGCGATCAATCATAGGACAGGGCGATTAGGAGGTAGGGGTGGAATCAGAGAATTCCTGCATAGGGATTTTAGGTTGGATCCGGTTCCGTTTATTCGCAAGTCTGGGTTCATCCCGGAGAACATGATCTAACAGACCGTTCACGAACCGTCTGGCTTCATCATCCGCAAACCGTTTCGCCAATTCAACGGCTTCATTGATCGTAACCATCGCCGGTATGTCCGGTTCCCACAATAATTCGTAAATTGAACATCTCAGAACGTTTCGGTCCACCACCGGCATCCGTTCTAAGGACCAGTCTACGGCGAATTGTCGAATAATCCGGTCAATCTCTGCCTGATTCTTAATCACTCCCTGAACGATGCTGGAAGTAAACGCTTGGACTTCCGGCGCAGCAGATTGATTGGCCCAAAACTTTTCGTGCCACGACGGATTCTGATCCTGAAACTCATGTTGGAAAAGCATTTGAAGGGCGAGTTGGCGGCCTAGACGCCTGGATGGACGGGCGTTTGTGCGACTGGCTGGCGGAGTCTCGGATGGAATTGTCATCGTCATGATTGTGTGGGTTCCCTTAAAAATCCTGACTGGCGGATGCTTGTCTTGCTGAGATCTTTCATCAATAAGGCCATTTCAACGGCTGTGCGCGCCGCATCAGCCCCTTTATTGCGCTCTGGTGGGCCGGAACGTTCCATGGCTTGGTCGACGGTGTCCGTAGTGAGCACACCAAAAATGATGGGAATTCCCGTCTCCAGTGCTGCATGACCGATTCCACGACTGGTTTCTGCGCAAATATAATCAAAGTGAGGTGTTTCTCCGCGTATTACGGCCCCCAGACAGATAATGGCATCAAATCGACGTGATTGGGCCAGCGTTTTAGCGATCAACGGAATTTCAAAAGCCCCAGGGACTCGAATCACTTGCCTGTGGTCTTGAGGGGTGCCCAATTGGGTTAAGGTTGATTCAGCCCCTGCTAATAAACGACTGGTCACGGCCTCGTTAAAGGTACTGACTACTATACCAATCTGACAGTCTGTTCCTTCTACACCAGAATCTGAGTTCTTCATCTTTGTCAAAATGTTTCTTTAGTAAACAGTCGCTATGGGCAAAGCAAAGGAAGCACGCGATGAGTGTGTACCACTTGCCACAAGGAACCGCAAGCCCCAGTTACACATTATCCAATAGGTGGCCTAATTTGGCTTTTTTTGTGCGCAAGTAGTGAACATTAGACTCCTGCGGGGTGATTTCAATGGGTACTCGTTCGACCACTTCCAATCCATATCCCTCAATCCCGACAATTTTTCGTGGATTGTTGGTGATCAACCGGATTTTTTTGAGCCCTAAATTTACTAAAATTTGGGCTCCGATTCCATAATCTCGCAAATCCGCCTTGAACCCTAATTGGAGATTGGCTTCCACCGTATCACTGCCCTGATCTTGCAGATGGTAGGCCCGAATTTTATTGGTGAGCCCGATCCCCCGTCCCTCCTGATTTAAATAGAGCAGCACACCTTTGTCTTCCTGCTCGATCATTTCCATTGCCCGATGAAGTTGCTCTCGGCAATCACACCGCAAGGATCCAAACACATCAGCCGTGAGGCATCCTGAATGGACTCGCACAAGAGTTGGATTGCTATCGATCTCCCCTTTTACCAGGGCAATGTGTGTTCCGGCGTCCAGTTCATTTTCAAAAACCACTGACTGAAAATGCCCGAAACGTGTCGGGAGATTCGCCTTGGCCACTTGCCTCACAAACGTTTCCCGATGCAGCCGGTATTGAATAAGGTCTTTTATTGTGATGATTTTCAGCCCATGGTATTTGGCGAATTCCATTAAATGAGGAACGCGAGCCATCGTGCCGTCATCATTCATAATTTCACAGATCACCGCTGCTGGATAGAGCCCGGCTAGACGCGCAAGATCTACGGACCCTTCGGTTTGTCCCGCTCGGCGCAATACGCCCCCTTTATGGGCTTTTAAGGGGAAGACGTGGCCGGGTCTGGCAAAATCACTTGGTTTAGCCTTTGGATCAACAGCCAACTGAATAGTGGTGGCTCGATCAGCGGCAGAGATACCGGTGGTAATATTTTTGGCGGCATCAATCGACACGGTAAAGGCCGTACCGAAGGGTGCCGTATTTTCATTCGCCTGGGGAGGGAGCTTTAACTCGTCGACCCGGTCAGGGGTGAGGGCCAGACAAATTAACCCTCGGCCGTATTTCGCCATGAAGTTAATGTTTTCAGGAGTGACTTTTTCAGCGGCCAGAACCAGATCGCCCTCATTTTCCCGGTCTTCATCATCGACGAGAATAATGCATTTGCCAGCCTGAATATCAGGTAAGGTTTCGGCAATGGTATGGAATTGAGGCTTTTGTATTGGGCCCCCTTCTTTTTTCATGAGTGACTCACTTGACGATCAAAGGTTTCCGCCGCAACGCATTAAATTTCTGAAATGGATTTATGGTTTGTCAAACGAATCCAACGCTGCACTATCATAGCACTAAGACAGGCTAATCCTGAAACTGCGCCCAAAACTAAAAATCCTGCAGAAAAGGTTCCGGTTGTTTCTTTCAGCCATCCAAAACCGGATGGTAACAGGAACCCTCCAATGCCTCCTGCCGCTCCTATAAATCCCGAAGCCGTCCCCATCATGGCTTTGAACCGATAAGAAGCCACCTGAAAAATGACTCCATTTCCAAATCCTAAGACAAACATAATCAGAAGGACGATGGTGAAAGCCAAGGCGAAATGATTAAGGTCTCCCGTCGCCAGACATAAGGCTGTCATCATGAGGAAGAGCCCCTGTAAAAAGTTCAAGCCCCCGAACCGATCCGCAAGAAATCCGCCAAGTGGACGGGCAACACTTCCAGCTAGGGCGCAAAGAGCAGTCAATGTCCCCGCATTCACCATGCCTATTTGAAATTGATCATGAAAAAAAATAGGGAGATAACTCGAGAGGCCTACGAACCCCCCGAACGTCACTCCATATAAGAGGCATAACCAGTACATAAACGGATCCTGAAGTCCCTTTCGCAAGAGGGCACCAAGTCCTTTTTGAGTATTCGAGGTGTTGATAGTCAACGCCGAAGCTGATCGCACCAACCAGGAAAAGAGAAGGGCTGTTCCTACAACCGGTAGCAGCATGATACCGAAGACCTGATGCCATCCAAGTGCTTCTGCCAGGCGGGGGGCAAGAAACGCAGCCAGCAGGACACCACTATTTCCAATCGCCGCAACTCCCATGGCTAACCCTTGATGGGCGGAAGGATAGGCTTGGCTGGCAAGAGGCAGGGCGATGGCAAAACTGGCTCCAGCAAACCCTAAAAAGAGCCCAATTCCGAGCATTTCTTCGAAACTGGTTCCCCTCTGCCATCCTAGCAACAAGCCGATGATTTCCAATCCTAGAATGCCCAATCCCACAGTTTTGGCCCCTAATCGGTCACCAAGTGGTCCGACAATTATTCGAAGCAATGCGCCTCCAAGTAACGGGATGCCGACTAATATGCCTTTTTGGGATGCTGACAGGGAAAATTCTTGAGATATGGCGATACCCATGGCCCCAATGAGCAGCCACACCATAAAACTGACTTCAAAATGCAGCCAGGCACCAAGTAGAGTTGGCCAATGCCCGGCACGCAATGACTGCAATCCTTCTCTCAACATGTCATAACCAAGGGTTTGTAGGGGTCGATCTCATCCAAGTTATTGGGGAGGCTGTAATCAAGGGAGTCTTCAACTTCAGGACTATAAAAAGTTTTACCCCCACAGACAATGTTTATCTGGCGAGGGCATTCTCCTTTGCAGACCTCAAATTCCGCAGATTTGGGAAATTTAGCTGATTTGTTTGGTGATTCAAGGAAAATTCATTACAATATCAACAAAATGGAGAGAGTAGCTGTCCCTCCGGAGCCAAAGCATGAACCCTAAATCAGCAAAGAAGCATTCAAAGGAAGTAATCGACGTTGTTGTCGAACCCTCCAGCTCCAATCTCGCAAGCAATAATATGGTTTCGGAAGAGTTATTATTCGATGAAGCAAAGGAAAAAGAGGATCAGCCGCCGCGGGAAGATAAGAGTGAGAAGAGTGAGTCCGAGGGGACTGGGGGAACTAGCTCAAATGATCTTATTCCGAGTACAACCCTCAGCCGGTACCTGGCAGAGGTTCGGCGCTATCCTTTCCTTTCCAAGGAAGAGGAGCTTCAGCTCTTTCACGAATACCAGCAATTAGGAACACGAGAGGCAGCAGTGAAGCTTATTTTGGCCAATTTGCGTGTGTGTGTGGCCATTGCCTCAGAATATGGGCTGGCAGGTATTGATCAGATGGATCTTATTCAGGAAGGGAATGTGGGACTCTTGCAGGCCATGAAGAAATTCGACCCTACGAAAAACGTTCGCTTTTATGCCTATGCGGCCTGGTGGGTACGAGCCTATGTCTTGCGGTATCTTCTCAATAATTTTCGTCTTGTCAAGATTGGGACAACCCAGGAACAGCGACGTCTTTTTTATAACCTCCGTCGCGAGAAGGCCAAATTGGAACGACAGGGCTATGTCCCTGATCCCAAATTGCTGGCGGACCGCCTCAACGTTCGTGAACGGGATGTAGTGGAAATGGATCAGCGACTGGGGAGTTGGGAGCTTTCCCTGGATCAGCCAATGACGGACGACGGCGAAGGAACGTTTCATGACCTCCTTCCCTCTGCTCAACCTCCCATTGATGATCAGCTTGCTGACACCCAGCTCCGAGTCCTGTTTCGAAAAAAATTAGCAGAATTTGCAAAAATGTTGACAGAGCGAGAAGAGGATATTCTTCGCAATCGGTTGCTTTCGGAAACCCCCGTTACTTTGGAAGATTTAGGGAAGAAATATATGATAACCAAAGAGCGGACTCGTCAACTTGAGGTGAAAATAATTAAGAAGTTGCGAGAGCTTATGAAAAAAGACATTCAGGATTTTGAACAACTCCGAAAATAAAGTCTTAAGATTATATACCTATATTTTTCCGACGCTCTTTAATTAAATACACAACTCTCCCCTTCCTTTGCCAGGAAAGAAGTTCTGGCCTTTTCCTCCTGAAAATCTCATCTTTACCTCTTGACTTCATTTTAACCCGACTTATCTCTTCCCTCAACGTGATACATCTGTGGAAATTCAAACAGATACACGTAATCAAATTAGTTGATTGAAATTCACACCATTTTCCCATTAAATTGGCCAACAACCAAAGAAGGAGGTAGACATGGCAGCGACGAAAGAGAAGGAAAAAAAGGAATCAAAAGGTGGAAGCAGTGCTAAGGGGTTCCGTCCTCTGGGTGATCGGGTGTTTGTAACCTATACGGAAGAATTGGAAAGAACGGCAGGGGGTATTTATGTGCCTGACTCGGCTCGCGAAAAACCACAAAGAGGCACAATTGAAGCCGCAGGACCTGATGTCGAAAATGTGAAGGTCGGA
>JAOUGQ010000320.1 GCA_029865515.1 Nitrospirota bacterium | reverse complement strand
CGGAATTTACGAAAAAGCCCAGGTGCTACGGCGTTTCCCCGAGATTGGCCACAAGTATCGCACCGAGACAGATGGTGAAATCAGAATCTTGCTCTACGGACATTACCGGATTGCATATCTTTTGAGGTCTTCAGCCAATATTGACATTATGGGCGTATTCCACGGGGCACTCGACATCGACAGATATCTTCTGTGATGGATGCAAATAAGGGATCGCTCAACTTTGTTGGTGCGTCTTGTCTCGACTGTAAAACCGTGGAACCACCGCTAATCCAGATCGGTCCTCCTGAACGGGGCCACCAGGTCTGGTGCCATCTGTATGATTGATTCAGAAAATTACTAGCCAGCAGTCTCCAGCCAACTCAATCCGATTCAAAGGGTCATCCTGAGCCAGGGCGAAGGATCTGTGCCCAGGTGAAGGAATGAGGGTTGGACATGGTCTCATTTCTTTTGTTCAGAATCGTGTTGGAAAAGACAGGCCAAGTTCAGCTCATTCGCTGATCCAGTGACTCAGCCCATTGCAGCTATGGTGGAACTATACTGTTCCCTAAATCACGCTGACATTGTGCGGTGAATAACGTTGACAAGTTTATGAATCAAGACCACAATCAAAAAGAAATTTACAGGCCAGGTTTGCATACTATGCTGGTCTATGTACTCATTTTATGAGCCATCTCACCGAATTCGCCGTCTACCAAATCTACGAGTGGTACGAGGATATAGAGCGCCGCCTCGGCGAGGTTGTGCGAGTCCTGCCATTTGTTGAAGCTGCGCAACTGAAGGAAGTTCGCTCTCCCAGGCTGGCTTCCATTCTCCTGGAAGTGGCCTCTCTTGTTGACGCCCTCCTAAGGGACCAACTTCCTGAAAGCTTTATAGGCGCAAAAGGCAAGACGAAGCAGAAGAAAAATGCAAACATTGATGACTATAGGAAGGAGCTTGAACCGGGTTTAGGGTTATCAGGATCTCAGTCGTTGCTATTGATGGGACTTCCATCGCTTCTTAGGCCTTTTGCACCATGGGCAGACTCGAATGATAACGTTCTTCCTTGGTGGCGAGCCTATAACAAACTCAAGCACGATCGATTGTCAGGATCGGGCGCAGTGACCTTGGAAGAATGTCTTCAAGCGGCTTGCGCGCTTAACCACGTGATGATGAGCGTGCCAATCATCCGCAGCTTTGTATTTCGGTTCGATTGGGCCCAGTTGGCAGGACACTCCCCACACATGGCAATCAAAGTCCTCGGCAAGCCCGCCGACCAAGGCTACGTCGCATACACGAATTTCTTTGCAACCTTCTTGTGCCCAGTAATCTATCGATCAGTCGATGATATACGACCAATCGATTTTCGAAACAGCGAACGTTTGCAGTCCCACCTCGGAAGGCTTGGGAAATCTGGTGAACCCTAACTCTTTTATCGAACTGACGGCCACCGAAAAACCGGTACCTACCCTTCATCTCAAAAATTAGGCGACCGAGGGTGGTGCATGGGGGAGCGAGAATGAAGGGGACTGTGGGTTTTTTAAAGCGTGATCAAGGAAGTTGGGGGAGCGGGCGTTATCCGGATTGATTTGTATGGAAATCTCAATCGGAATATTGATCATTGGGTCATTGTATTGGGATGAACGGGCCGTTAGGACTCGGTGGCGTCGTGAACGACTCGACCTCGATGCTCTGAGAAGCGTTCGTGCTTCAATTCGCTACAGCCGCCGCTCTCAAAGTCGTGGGAATTCCTACACGATGGTTTTTTCCGAGGCCCTTGGTCACGAGAAAGCGAAATTAGGCATGGCGATCTTCGTTCCATTTAAGCGGCGGGTGCAGAAGGTCGAACATCTAGACGAGGAGGCGGAAATCCTCTGGACAGCAGAGAGGAACTCCGATAGATCAAATGGTCGTATTTCGGATAGCTGGGGATGCGTTGCCCTCGCATTGAACCCCGTTAATCCCATACCACATGAATTGTGTGAGGGTTGGGCGACTCGTGTATCGAAAGAGAAAGGTTACGGCCATTTGAATCACGCTGACGACGAGCAGGCCCTTGTTTCCGATTCAGGACTCCTAAAGATTTCCTGGCCGCAAGGGACAGATGGTACGCCTCTGGAGGCAGATGCGCTGCTTGCCACTGGGACGAATCCTACGCTGATCGATGGGCGTTACCCTTCTGCGGAGGAGATCGCAGCCGCTTGGCGGACGGCCGAAGGTAAAAAATCCGTGGATTATTTTTTGAAGAAGAGGGAAAGCGAAATATTCACATTTCAGGACGACGAGATCGAATGCTACTTGAATGGAATATCCTCATAAAGACCGCTTGAGACTGACGGGCTTGACTCGTCCGCAGCCGGTGCACGGGTGGGGAGGGTAAAGGTAGCGGCTGTGCCTGTTCAAAGGGTGATCGAGGGACTTGGGTGAGCGATCAGCTGAATAGACTACGTGTCGAACACTGGCTTCTCCTCCTGGGCACAGATCCTTCGCCGGTGGCTCAGGATGACATTCTGGTTAAGGCTTTGCCGAGTTATCGCATGTTTTTTCTATGTCTAAATGATGAAAAACTAATTTTTGACAAAATATCCTCAGGATTTCATTTTCGTTGGGTTCTGCGCAAGTGTATTCATTGAACGGGTCGCTTCTTTTTATTTCGGTTTAATCCGATATAATGACAAAGAGGTTGTGAGCGTATGAATAACTCTTACACCATTGGCACTCTTCTTCTGGACCGCCTGCACAAGATGGGGCTGCACCACATTTTCGGGATTCCCGGCGACTATGTGCTGACGCTCTTTAAACTCCTCGAAGAATCGCCCATCCGACATATCGGAACCACACGGGAAGATTGTGCGGGCTTTGCTGCGGATGCCTATGCCCGCATTCATGGGATTGGCGGCGCGTGTGTGACCTATTGCGTGGGTGGCCTGAACATGGTCAACGCCATTGCCTGTGCCTATGCCGAGCGTTCGCCGGTGGTCCTGATCTCCGGTTCACCCGGCCTGAACGAACGAGTGAATAATCCCTTCCTTCATCACATGGTCCGTGATTTCTCGACCCAACGGGATGTGTTTGAAAAGATTACCGTGGCTTCCGTGATTTTGGACGACCCTCATAACGCTGAACGGGAGATTGACCGGGCATTGAAGGCGTTGATGCAATTCAAGCGGCCGATCTATTTGGAAATTCCACGAGACCTCGTGCTGACTCCTGTGAAGGTGGCCTCAACGGATCCACCGAAAGAAACATCCTGCCAAAGCGATCCAGCGGCCCTCAAAGAAGCCGTCGCAGAAGTGCGTGCCATCCTCTCGGATTCAGAACGGCCGGTTATTCTGGCTGGCGCCGAAATTCACCGGTTCGGTCTTCAGGATGAATTGACCGAATTGGTCAAGCATATGAACGCTCCCATCGCGACGACCTTGTTGGGGAAGTCGGTGATCCGTGAAGATCATCCTCTGTATATCGGGGTGTATGGCGGGCTGGTGGGGCGGGAGGAAATTCTGGAGTTCGTGGAGAAGGCCGATTGCCTGCTGACCTTAGGGACGTTGCTTACCGATGTCGAAGACGTGAAAGCGCATACCACGCTCCTGGCGGCAGGCCGCACGGTTCATGCGACGGCTGACTCTATCGCCATCAAACATCACACCTATGACGGTGTCCGCTTTGAAGATTTTGTTCGCGCGTTAGCGACGGCCCCATTGCCGTCGTTTTCCGCGCGGACGCTTCCCCATCGCGACAGCGTGAGATTTGACCCACCTGGGCCGGGAGCCGCCG
>JAOUGQ010000054.1 GCA_029865515.1 Nitrospirota bacterium | reverse complement strand
TTCAACCGACATGGCCTGCGTCTCAGCCCCACCCGCCGCCATGGCCAAAGCCGGCAGAAAAAAAAGGGCCAAAAAACTTCCGTACTTGAAAAAAATTTGCATTGTATCCATTAATGGCTTAGTTACCGGTTGTAAATGGCCGACCGATTTCATTCTAGGCCCCCCTCGATCGTTCAATGTATGATTCAAGGCTAATCCTCCGCGCCACAAGCCTTGTGAATGTCTTTTCCAGTGCCATTCATTTGCTATTTTTTCTGCTTTTCTTCCGTTGAAGCTTCGATTTTATCCGCAGGTTTTTGCTGATTTTCACCCTTTTCATCCTGCAGCTTTTTTACGACGAGTTCCGCCTTGGCTAAGACTTGCTCTGTTTCCTTTAACACCTTTTTAGGTTCGACGATTTTCACTTCTTTTTTTTCAAAAGTATATTCATATTCGGCATGAGGATGCGGTGTGGTTGCGGGCATGAGACCCCAAAAAATGAAAACCAAAACGACTCCAACCCCGGTAAATGCCGTTAAAAGAAGTGGTTGGTCAGCCGGTATGCGTAATCTATCCCAGAAATCAGCCTGGTCATCCCTCGTACCATCAAGGGGTTTCGCATTTTTGACAAAGGGTTGCGCAAGCCATCCTAACCCATACAACCAGCCAAGGATACAGACGATGAGAGCCACGGAAGCCACACTCCCCCACATAACCAACTCAAGACTTATTTGCTCGGCAACCGGAAGCGCGGGATAGATGTGCTCCTTGAAGGATTCCGTCATACTTGCGACCACAGATTTGGCCGTTTCCGTTACCACTGACACCACCATTGCAATGACTGGTAACACCACGGCACTAAAGATCGCCCACCGCCCCCAAATATTCAGGCCAATGCCAGGCTGTGGGTCCACCTTCAAACGGTCGATTAACACCGTTCTTGCGCAAAGGCCAAGTGCCCAAATATCTACAGGGATAGAGACGAGCAACAATAAGTATAATCCTGTGCCCTCCCAGGGATGCATGTGTGCAGCTAGCAACAACAAGGCGAAAACCAGTTTTATCGGAAAACCGGTCCAGAATGTAGGCCAAAAAACAAGGAGCCCCAGCTTAGTATTTGACATACGTTTTCAGAGATTAATGTAAGAATTCCCGATTAATAATGGCTGACACGGTAAACACTAAAATAAAAACCATAATCACCGTCCAACCAATCAAAGCCACAGGCCGCTTAAAGATATTTCGCTCTGGCTTTGTATCTAAAAAAGGAAGAGCTGCTAAAAATGCCATAAAGGCTCCGGGTATGGCTATTGCACCAAGGAACTGGCCGAACTGTCCACCAAAAATTTTCAGGCGGAGCAACTGGAACAAGAACAGAAAATACCACTCAGGCTCAGGATGATAATCTCCAGGATCAGGAGTCGCCTGCTCCAACAGCACCACCGGCTCAATGAAGGCAAGGGAACAAATAATCAAAAATACTGTGGCCATGGCCACAATATCTTTCCAGATCTGCCGAGGAAAGAAGTAGTCTGTTTTGGCTTTAATCTCTTCGGGGGTGCCTCTAAACGGACCAGCGGGCCCAGCCTTCCTAAACAGGAATATATGAAGACCGGCTAGTCCAGCCAACGCTGCCGGCAAAACCATGACATGGATGACAAAAAATCGGCTTAGAGTCATCTGCCCCGGCGTGGGACCACCCTTAAGGAATCTGGCGAGAAAATCCCCAACCAACGGGGTTTTATCCATAATTTCCACCCCGACCACGGTTGCCCAATAGGCTCTTTGATCCCAGGGGAGAAGATACCCGGTAAACCCAAAACCCATCACAATACCAAATAAGGCCAGACCCACTAACCAGATGAGTTCTCTTGGTTTTTTGTAAGCCCCCCATAAAAATACTTGGGACATATGCGCAAAGACCATCACCACCATGGCAGATGATCCCCAAAAATGGTAGCTCAAAAGGAACCACCCGTAATCTACCTCATGGATGATATATTGGGTGCTCGCATAGGCATGATCAGTACTGGGGACATAATAAAACATCAACAAAATCCCCGTGACGACTTGAAGAATAAAAATAAACAACAGAACAGAGCCAAAAGCATAGGCCCAACGCGAACCGCCAGGGATTGGCTCATTCAGCATTTTGGCCTGAATCGTTTTCAGCCCTACCCGCTCGTCAACAAATTCAACGACCTTTTCAAAGGCATTTTGTTGATTCACGGCTTGAATGTCTTCCTTCATGCGCCTATCACCATTCCATCCTCATCCTAAGCTTTTACAGAAGCCGGATTTGGTTATTAACCCCGGCTTTATACTCAATATCGATGATTTTTATTTCTCCACTGGCATTGATTTGCATGGGAAGGATATCGAGAGGTCGAGGTGCAGGCCCATCGATCACTTTTCCGGCTTCATCATAAATACTCAGATGACAAGGGCACAAAAACACCCCATCCGGAAAATTTTTTGTCTTCCTCCATTTATACCCACAACCCAGATGAGGGCATTTCCCTGAATAGCCAATGTAAGGGGAATTGGCCTTGTTCACCCAAATTACCTCTCCCTTATCATCGAAAAACTTCCTATCATTGCCCCCATACACTTCCTTTTGCACTGCTGGAGTCGCTTTAACCACCCAAATATTTTTTTCAATCTGTTGCTCTGGCATAAAGGCTTCTTTAAACCCTCGCGTAAACTTAAACTGAAACCCCACGTTTTCTTTACTAACCTTCTTGATATTGCCGACTGAAAACCAGGCATTATCGTAAGGCTTAAACATCGGCTTCATGAGGTATTTCAACACGGGAAACACCAATGGTAATGCAATTAAAGTCCCAATGGCATGCGTCATATTGGTAAAAAACGTTCGTCGGGGAACACCTTGCTCTAAACGAGGAAGAGGAACCAGGATTTCACCAGGCTCAACATGAAGATGATCCTCTAAATGTGCAATTTCAACTTCCTTGACGGTGACATACTGATCTCGCTCCAACAAGGGGAATCGGACAAATTCATCAGGAGAACATCGAAGGACAATTTCCTCCTCATTCACCACTTCCTGAATCTGGCAAATGGGAACCTGACGTTCGGCTCCCTGCCCATTCAATTCCCTTACAACAACATCGCTGATTTCATGGGAAAGAGGATCAACAATGACTTTAGAAATCTTTCCGACTTCCTTGTCCCCACACAGTGCTTTTGCGGTTAGTTTTGGTTGCATAGCCAGAGGAAAACCCTAAATGTGTATTAGTTCATTTTTATAGGCTTGGGTGTTTTAACCGAAGCATCTTTTAGCGAAGAAAGAAAAGCTACAAGAGCATCGATTTCCTTTGGAAACATGAGATCTTTATACTTATCAGGCATCTTTCCTTTATCGTAATCCTTATCAAATCCTTCCGCTTTCCAGCTCTTCGGATTGAGAATCTTTTCCCTAAGTTGGTCAACGGTCATGAGATTTCCGATATTATCAAGCTCAGGACCCCGCTTTTTCCCACCCTGCCCAAATAGCTTATGACAGTTATAGCATTCCTGAAGTTCCCATTGCTCCTTTCCAAGAGCAATAACATCTCCTGTAGCCGCTCCTGCCCCCGCAGAACTAGGCTGCTCGACCACTTCAACTTGAGCCTCTGCTCCAAGAGAAGCTAACTGCTTCGAAAGAGCTTGAGCCCGTTCATCCAATTCCTTTGCCCGAGCAATAAGCTCATCTGCCTTTCCTTGCTCTGTTTGAGCGCGACGAGGTTTCAAGATTTTTTCAATTTTTCCTTTCTCGTCCTCAGGATCAAACTGCGGGAGTATGGAGGCACCGGCAATGTAAAGACCTGACAGCAAGAGGTAAAAAACCACTAAAGCCCCTACCGCCTTAACACCCTCCAGTCGTTTCATAGCTGGAGCATCCAAAAGAATGAATACCAAGGCCCCTAACATCGCATAAATAAAAAACATGACTTGGAACACATAGGGGAAATGGGTAAACTTCGCACCCACCACCAACAGAACACCCACAATGACCCCTAGGGTGGTCTTTTTCATGACATTCTTGGCAAAACTTTGGTTAGCCATTTGTTTCCTCTTTTTTCAACCTTCTCATTTGGCTTCAGCCGGTATGGGCGATGCCGCAGACCCCACAGGCTTGGGGCTTCCAGCTTTCAAGGTGACAAGGATGGCAAAGCTCACGACTGCATAAAACACAATAGTCACGCCTGTGATCCACCATGCCGAATAGGCCAGGGTCGGAGTAAACGCCTCAGGACTAAAATCAGGAACCAGGTTATAGACATGATAATATTTTCGAGTTAAAGAGCGTACTGCCCCCATGAGACCCATTGTCCAAATCGCGCTGAAAGCCAGAAATATAAGGACAAACTGTGAGGCGAAATCGATTTTTCCCCAAATGATCGTCCCACGCTTAATTGCCCGGTTATACAAGATATAATTGACTACGGTGAGAAACACGAGCGTAAATGCGGCAGCATTCTTCGCTGGCATGAGCGCTAATTCACCAGCCCATGAAGGCAACTCAACTTCCTCGGTAGCCAACCCTTGTGTCGGCACAAAACCATGAGGGGTCATCCAAATCGCATCCGCCACCACAATCATTAAAAAACCGACCTTGATCATGGTGAACGCAGAAACCGTAAAATTCTTGAGCCCTGGAATTTTACCAAGAATCGCGGGAAGAACGACCAAAGCCCCCAATACAATAAGAGACTGCCACTCTGGCGGAGGGAACATTTTCCAGGTGTACCCCATAATGGCCGGCATCAACAGCACTACCAATGCCACGAATCCTGATATGCGCACCTGCTCAACCCCCTGGATTCGCTTTAAACTTAACCAGATGTAATAATTACTAGCCAAAAATATCAGCCCAATCATGGCTCCCTGCATCTCAAAGAACATCGATAACTGGTCGGCCATCATATAAGGACAAATCGAAGCATCATAGTCACACAACTCATAGGCCAGAAGATAACCCATGAACGGAAGGAGCAATAAGGCCCCCACGCCAATCATGTTCCCCACAAATCCCATCCAATCATAATAGGATCGCTCCTCATCTGTTTTCGATCCCATGAACATATAGGCCGCAATCAGACCGGCAATAAATCCACCGAAGGTCACATTTCCCACCAACCGATGAAGGTTGAGGGGCATCCAGCTATAATTGGCCATTTTGTCCCACAACCCGGCCGTTTGGATAAACTCCACTAACGACAAACCCTCAGCCGCTTTGGCTGGAGTATTCATAAATGAGGTTGGCCCATCAATGACAAAGAGTGTGACCGTTCCGACAATATTCAATAGAATACCAAGAGCGATGTGCCGCCCCTTTTTCGCTCCCTTCATGGAATCCCATGAATAAAAGTATGTGTACAAAATAATAGTTTCCAGGATAAACAGCAGAGGATAGATCACTGCGAACACAAGAAAGAAATGCTTGATGAGCCAGGTCGAAAAATCCGGATATGTCCCGAGCAGGACAAAGATAAACAAGCCACCCGTCAAGGCCGTCATACTATACAGAATCACCGTGACTTTGATGACTTCCTTGGCCAGACGATCATACTTCGGATCGTTATTTTTATACCCAAGCCATTCAGCCACCACCGCGAATATCGGAGCACCTAAAATAAACGCTGCAAACAAAATATGAAGTTGAGCGACGACCCAGACCCCTGTCCGATTTCCCGCATACGGGAAATCCACCGGCGGAGCATCCGGGACCTGACCAAAGGCCGCAGCAACCCCGCCCAGGCACAACACTAGAAATACCCATAGACTTCGATTCAATGTTTTCAAGGGTCCTCGCCCTCCTTCTTTTTCATTCAATTCTTGGATTACTCTGCCGCTTTTCCAGCCTCTCCACCGGCAGGAGCCTCGGCGGCAGGAGCATCGGACGCTGGAGCAGCAGCGGGTGCAGCACCGGCTGTCCCTGCGGGAACCCATTGGCTCTTGGCTACATCGTACTCCATTCCATTAAGACCAAAGGTCGCTTCAAAGGCAATGACTTTCCAAATAGCATCTTCCGAAAGCTTACTCTTCCAGGCTTTCATTTTTGTCCCAGAAACTCCTTCAGAAACTCGCCAAAACCATACCGCATCCGAATAAAGCTTCATTTGCTCAGTTCGCCTGAAGTCACGAGCCCCAGCCTTGACAGGCTTCCCGTCTTTGCCGTGGCAACTGGCACAGTTGACGTCAATATTCTGTTGACCGGTAAAGATCGCCTTTCCCTCTTCCAGGATTTCCGGATTATTCCAATAACCCGCAGGCATATGCTTATCGGCATACTCGGGTGGTGCAGGAGGCGGCGGCTTAGGAGGACCTTCGCCTCCACCACCACAAGCTGAGATTGACAATCCTATTACCGCCACCCCAATGACTAGAAGACTTTTTACGTTTTGATACTCGTTCATTGTTCCCCCTCGTTTACATGATTTCCAGTTTTCCATTTTGATTTTGATATCTCCGCACAATCAAGGATTCTCTTGGCTTTTGGACCAAAAGCGCTTTTAGTTATCTCTCTCTCTCTTACCTTTTCCTTTTTTTGGCCCATCCGGCCTTTTACCTTTTTTCCCGTCAACCCGTCGAATCGCCCAAATCAGGCCAATTCCTAACAGGACCACTAAACCTGCAAGAACCCAAGTCTGGCGCCAAAATGGAAGAGCATGGCAAGCTTGTCCCAAATTAATCGTAATAATTCGCTCTGTCTTGGGATCACTGGGGTCAAGCTCCACTCGCCCTGTCGCCTCAAACTCTTCAGACCGAACAACCAAGGGATCCCCCTGGTTTTCATTGTGCAAGTGCAGGACAATTTCGTAGAACCCATCGCTATCGGTTTTTCCATTCCCAGAGATATCTGCCCTGGTATTCTTAACTGAAACGAGAGCCGCCCCTCTGCCCTCGCCATCATCTCCACAAATTCGACCCTTTACCGTAAAACGATGGTCGACCTCATGAAGCGCATACAACACACTGACAGGAAAAAGGGCACCAAGAGAAAGAAGGGCCGCTAGGACGAAACGACAAGATCGTACAAGTTGCGTACGCCGTGCCCTCTTCAGGTTTCGCAAGCCTTCACATATCTTCCGATGAAAGTCCCCCAGCAACCACCTCAGTCCTACCAAAAATCGTTTGGGCCCCTAGGTCTCTTGGCCCAAAAAAGTTCAGGACTTCTATCACAGTCAGAAGCCAACCGTCAATCAATTCTTCTGTTCCGGCACGCCGCTGGCCTACTTACTGGACTGCGTTTTTAAAGAAAAAATATTTGGGCTGGGAATTCCAAGATCAAGCTATTTTCTCCTACCCATCGGTGGCCTCACCAAAAAGGGAAAGAGGCTTTTGCTCAAGGGATGCTTGTGAAAACGGCGGGGAAAAACGATTTCAAGAAGATGGTATGTTAAGAGCTTGATTCAGGCTTCTTCCATTTTTGAGCCCAGTCCTCCCAAGATCGACCAAAAGCCGTATCTTCACCTGTAAACACGACTCCAGCAATATCCTGGTACGACACAACGTGCGGCTCCTGACTATTTGGCAAGAATACCTTGACATATGGCTGGGGAACATCCTCATGGCGATCAAACACGTATCCAATTACCTGCTCCCCCGTTTTGAGTTGAATCGTCACATCGCCTCGATAGTCAAACGCTCGACCTATGGCTTCATGCAATTCTTTTTCATCTGAAGGCTGAATACTCCGGCCTTCCCAGGATTGAGGGTTTCCGTTTGAGAAAATATCTGAGCCCATGGATACCCTTTTCCCTTAACTAAACATTGAGACAATTGCGAATGAAACGGTGAGAAGAACTGAGAGGAGAATATGCCTCAGACAGCATTTGGAAACAGGGTCGCTCTGACTGTACCCAAAAACCCACCCCATGAACTAAAGGTATCTTTTACGGCCGAGGCTTCATATCCACAATGCACCATACAATCACGGCATTGTTCATGTCGTCCAGTCCCATAACGATCCCACTCCGTTTCTTCCATTAATTCTCGAAAGGTAGGGGCATACCCATCTTGCAGTAAATAACAGGGACGCTGCCACCCAAAAATATTGTACGTGGGATTCCCCCAAGGCGTGCACTCATAGTCCCGTTTTCCCATGAGGAATTCCAGGAATAACGGAGATTGGTTGAACTGCCAACTGCGTTTTCGTTGGGAAAGCAATTGAGTAAATAATGAACGGGTTCGGTCACGTTTCAGAAAACTCTTCTGGTCTGGAGCCTTTTCATAACTATATCCGGGGGAAATCATCATTCCTTCCACACCCAACTCCATCATTTCATCAAAAAATCGCCTGACACGAACAGGTGCAGCGTCATCAAATAAGGTCGTATTGGTGGTCACCCGGAAGCCTCGAGCTAAAGCAGCCTTGATGGCTTTTACTGCCACATCATAGACGCCATCTCGACAAACGGCCTGGTCATGCTCTTCCTTAAGACCATCCATATGTATACTGAAGGTAAGGTATTTCGTAGGAGTATAATCCTGCATTTTCCGTTCAAGCAGAATAGCATTAGTACACAAATACACATATTTCTTTCGCTTCACCAGACCTTCGACAATAGCCGGCATTTCAGGATGAATCAGAGGCTCTCCTCCAGGAATACTCACAATGGGCGCCCCACATTCATCAGCGGCAACCCAGCATTGCTCCGGCGTCAGTCGCCGATTCAAAATATGATCAGGGTATTGAATTTTTCCACAACCCGCGCATTCCAGGTTACAACGAAATAGCGGCTCTAACATCAGCACTAAAGGGTACCGCTTTATACCTCGCAAATGTTGCGACAGGGCATATTGGGCAACAGTGTACATTTGAGAGACAGGTACAGCCATCCTTACTTTACTCCCTGCGGATATTCAGCATATTTCATCTATTCACCACCGAATTTACAGGATGGAACTTAGAGAAAATAATTGGAGGCGCCGAGCGGGTTCGAACCGCTGAATCGCAGTTTTGCAGACTGCTCCCTTAGCCACTTGGGTACGGCGCCGCTAAGCACGCATTATAAGGAGTCTATTTTCTCTTGCACAAGAGAGAACGGCTTTCTCCTGCTCTGGCTTCAAAAAGACTGAAGTCATTACTGACGGGGCAGGACTGGAATTTCTCTGGAGGAAGATCGTAGGGAGGGCAAGGAAAGATCTTCCATGGGCGGGAGATTCATTGCTACACCTTCAGATGCCTCAGAAGCATGGCCACTCGCTCTTTCGCCGTTCTGCTCTTTGGCCATCAACTCCACTTCTTCAATCAAGGTATCAAGTAGCTCCTCAGATGGCACACGTTTATACAATTTTCCCTTTTTAAACAAAATCCCAACACCTTGGCCTCCGGCTATCCCGATGTCAGCTTCCTTCCCTTCCCCAATCCCATTCACGACACAACCTAAGACGGACACGGTGATGGGATTGGTAATATGCACCAACCGATGCTCTAATTCATTGGCCATCTTCACCACGTCAATTTCCACTCGTCCACAGGTGGGGCAGGCAATGACATTGACTCCCCGATGACGAAGCTCCAACGATTTTAAAATTTCAAATCCCACCTTGACTTCTTCCACAGGGTCGGCAGCCAGGGAGACACGAAGAGTATCGCCGATTCCCTGGGAAAGCAGCCATCCCAACCCAATCGCGGATTTGACTGCGCCGGTCATCGCCGTCCCTGCTTCAGTAATCCCAATATGCAAGGGGTAATTGGATTGTTGCGCAAACAACCAATAGGCATCAATCGCCATGTGAACATCAGATGCTTTCAGAGACACTTTCAAATTAGTAAATCCAACATCTTCCAGAGCATGAACCGCATTCAATGCGGACTCCGCGAGCGCTTCGGCGGTGGGATAGCCATATTTTTCAAGGAGATGCTTCTCTAAGGAACCACCATTCACCCCGATTCTGAGTGGAATACCGTTATCATTGACAGCCTGAATCACCTCTTCCGTCTTCCACCAGGGACCAATATTGCCTGGATTAATACGGACACAGTCCACCACTTTCGCAGCTTTCAGGGCTAGTCGATGATCAAAATGGATATCCGCGATCAATGGCGTCGTCATTTGCGATTTTATTTTTGGTAGCGCATCAGCAGCTTCCATGTCAGGGACGGCCACCCGAATTAATTCACACCCAGCTTGCTCTAACCGCTGAATCTGCTCCAGAGTTCCGGCAACATCCCTTGGATGCGGAATAGTCATGGACTGGACGGAAATTGGCGCATCGCCGCCAATTTTGACCGACCCAACCTGAATTTGCTTGGTTTTTCGTCGAGAAATATACACGAGAATATACTAACGAATTACCGCTTGCAGAGAAACCCGGTCATATAAGGCTTTAGCCTGCTCATAAATTCCATCAGCGGTTAGCCCATACTTTTCCCGGAGTAAATCCTGTGGCCCTTGCTCAATATACCAATCAGGCAGCCCTAGCACTTTGGTCGGCAGATCCCAACATTCTTCCGCTGATAAAAACTCCAACACTGCCGATCCAAACCCGCCCATTCGGCACCCCTCCTCCACTGTAATCAGGCACTTCACCTTTTTGGCAACTTCTCGAATAAGCGTTTCATCCAGAGGCTTGACAAACCGTGCATTCACGACCGCTACCGACACGCCATCTTCGTTCAATCGGTCGGCCGCTTTCATGGCCTCTGAAACCGTAACCCCGATCGCAATGATCGCGATATCTCGCCCGTCAGACAAAAGCTCTCCCTGTCCAATAGAAAGGGGAATTGGCTCAGGGTCTAAGGGCACACCTATACTACTCCCCCGGGGATATCGCACAGCGACAGGCCCATCATGCACCAATCCTGTTTGCACCATATGTTGAAGTTCATTTTCATCTTTTGGAGCCATAATGACCATGTTCGGAATATGCCGCAGATAGGCATAATCAAATGCCCCATGATGGGTGGTTCCATCTTCCGCCACCAAACCTCCCCGATCAATACAAAACGTGACCGGGAGATTTTGGGTCGCCACATCGTGAACCACCTGATCATAGGCCCGCTGCAAAAAGGTGGAATACATACAGATGACCGGACGCATACTTTCAGCCGCAAGACCGGCCGCGTAGGTTACCGCATGTTGCTCGGCAATCCCTACATCGATTAGCCGGGAGGGAAACTCCCTTTCAAATTCAGACATTCCGGTTCCCTCGCACATTGCGGCGGTAATTACCACGACCCGTTTATCCTTGTGGGCCTGCCGAATCAGCGTTTTTGCAGCAATCGAACTATAAGAGGGATACCCCGGCTTTTTCATCGGTTGCCCGGTCTTCGCATCAAAAGGGGAACACGCATGAAACCATACCGGATTCTTCATGGCTGGCTCAAAGCCCAATCCTTTTTTGGTAATCACATGCAGAAGAGTGGGCCCTTTTAATTTCAACACATTTTCTAAAGTAGGCAATAAATGCTCAAAGTTATGTCCATCAATAGGACCAACATACCGGAATCCCAGCTCTTCAAATAATAAACCAGGCAGGAGGAAGCCTTTCGCCAGTTCCTCGGCCCGAATGGCCATTCGCTTCACCGGTTCTCCGATTTGCGGAATCGTTTCCAACAGGTGAGAGGTTTCCTCCCGAAGCCTTGTGTAGAACTCTCCGGTAAAAGTCCGATTGAGATAGGCGGAAATCGCTCCGACATTTCGGGAGATCGACATCTGATTATCATTCAAAATCACAACAAAATCCCGCCCCATATCGCCAGCATGCTGCAAACCTTCCAACGTCATTCCGGCAGTGAGGGCACCATCTCCCACCACACAAACGACCTTATTCGATTTGCCTAATTGCTCACGAGCTTCCACAAAACCTACAGCGGCAGACACCCCTGTTCCGGCATGTCCCGCATTAAACGTGTCATAGATACTTTCTTCACGCTTACAAAACCCGCTTAATCCGCCAAATTGGCGGACCGTATGAAACTGCTCCCGACGGCCCGTTAAGAGTTTGTGGGTATAGGCCTGATTACTCGTATCCCAGACAATCTTATCGTCTGGGGTGTTCAATAAATACTGCAAAGCCACCGTCAGCTCTACTACACCTAAGTTGGAGGCCAAGTGACCGCCAACATGGGAGATGACTTCTATGATCAGTTCCCGAATCTCCTGACAGAGTTCCGGAAATTGATCCTGAGAAAGTTTCTTTAAATCTGCCGGACTTTCAATCCTTTTTAACAAGGACATTGCTCATCCTTTCTGGAAAGAACATAAAGCTTTCTAAGGGAATAATATAGGAAAGATACCACCTGCACATAACTTAGGGAAAATTTTCCCATAGCTGATATAGCCTGTCAAGCATCAGAACAACCATCTTTAGGGATTCACGCGGGAAGGATCAAAACCTTCTTGAGTGACAATCTGCTGTAATAGCGCTTGGGCTTCAGGTCGATGAATTCGTTCCCAAATCCATCGTTTGGTGAGAGGTGGCGTTTCAACCACCAGGGTTAACTCCCTCACCGCCTCACCATGTTGCCCGTGTTTCATATACCACCGGGCCAGATCCAGCCGTGCCGGGGCATACAGGACATCAAGAGAGACCGCTGTTTTTAAGTGCTCCACTGCTGCCTTCTGATTTCCCCCCAAAAACCAGGGCAATTCCTCATACATCCGCCCTAGCATATGGTGGGCTGGAACATAGCGTTCATCAAGTTCCAACGCCCGATGCACATGATCCTTTAACTGCTGAAGGTTCAATGCCACGATCACCAACCCTTGCAACTCCGCAGCGCTCCCGAGATTGGCAGCATACAAAAAATGGGCATCGGCAGAGGACTCCCGAAGATCCAGCGCCTTTTGGGCAACCCGGGCTCCCTCCTGAAAGGCCGCTACCTTTTTCTCCCGCTCGACATACCCCCCATATCCCAAGTCCAAATACAAACTTGCTAGTCGAAGCAACCGGTCCGGATCCTTCGAATATGCTGTCCCATCTCTCACCAAACTCTCCAGCTCTCTTTCGAGGTCAACCGGAAATTGCCGATCGATTGAATCTTCCGCCTTTAATACTCCTCTGGGACAGCAGAAAATACCTACCATCAAGAGAAGTACCCCTAAACCCACATAACGACTCATCATCGGCAATCTTATCAGCAGATCGATCTTTTCAATTTTTGCCTTCAGAAGGGATAGTTTAACCCCGCAAAAACGGCTCCACCTTCCTTGCTGTAACCCCAATCCACCCGAGCCATGACATTGGGGCGTACAATTCCTCTAAATCCCACTCCAGGCGTAATTTCCCAGTCATTAAACTGGCGGTATTTAAAATCTCGATAGGTCCTCCCCATATCCACAAAAGGCACCATTTCGCATTCGAGATTGACGTTAAACATTTTAATTCCAAACAGATGAATGCGCTCTTCTGCATTAAAGGCCACCATATGTTTATCAATAAACCGGTCCCTCCCATATCCCCTCAGATTTTCTTCCCCACCCAGGGAACTTTGCTCGTAAAAGGGTATCCCATCGCCAAAACTTAATTGCAGCATAGCCCTGGCCACAAAAATATACCGTTTTGAGGGACTCGGGATTAGTTTTCTGATATCAAGTCCTGATCGAAAATACATTAGATCGTCTTCCTTCCCGCGATCAAAGTTCTGTGCCAGTTCACCAAACGCTTCAAAACGAGTGCCTGCCGTGGGGGTATTGAGGTTATCCCTGGAGTCATATTGAAACACGAGGCGATGAGCTAAAATCGTCGCCCCTTTTATTCCCGGAACATTCGAAAAACGATCCTTAGCATATGGCTCATCATCCACCCCTCCAGGTTGAATTTCCACTTCCCGAAACCTTTGATTGACCGACAAACGAGTCACATCATTGATATGGATTCCAAAGTTCCAATGGGCCTGAATTTCACGCCCGGTATAGTTCGTTTCATTATGTTTAACAGTGGTCTGCCCTAAGCCAAAAAATCGCTTGGTGGCATTTTTAAAAAACTGCGCTCCAATGTCGACAAAAAACAACCCTTCGATAAACCCGGGGTCCTGGTAACGAAACTTCAGCTTCCGTTCAATTTCCTCAGTGTAAGAACCGACCGCCTCCATTTGGCTGCCACCTGACCAATAATGAAAATAATTCAAGGTTCCCCGGACTCCCAGATACGAATTATGAATCAGCATCGGGGCAAAAAGAGTGCGGAGGTTGCCTTCCGCATCCGAATTCAACACCGGAATAATAAGGCCAAAGTCTTGGCCATCATTTTTTGAGGTGGAAAGAGCGGGAACGACAAAAAAGGAATTTTCGGCAAGAACGACGGATGAGGGGACGACACCTCCTGCCATGGCCAGGCAGAAAAGTGCCGCCAGGCACCCCAAACGGAGAGGTATCACAAAGCCGGTTCCTTAGGACGAAGTTCCCAGGTCAGCTTTTGAACGGAGCTTTTCGAGGAGACCTTCAAACGAGGAGGAGTCAATGATACGGGAAAATTGCCCCCGATAATTTTTCATCAAACTCACGCCATCAATCACCACATCATACACCCACCACTCCCCATCCTTTTTGAGAAGCCGATAA
>JAOUGQ010000319.1 GCA_029865515.1 Nitrospirota bacterium | reverse complement strand
ATTTCAAAAAAACTTCATGGAATTTGCATACCAGATTCATTGGCAGAAATGTGAATTCTTGTAATTACAATCCAGGATCACCACATTTAACATATTTGAAAATCCCCACCGTACAGCCGCCCAACATTCACAATCTTGCTTGCTCAAAGTTCTGGGTCGAAGAATTCAGGACAGGGTGAGGTCTGAAACATACGCACCAAATTGCTTTTGCAAAGTAGTGGTAATGGGACCAGGCGTTCCATCACGGACCGGTTCTCCATTAATTTGAATGACCGGCAAAACCTCAATTGTTGTGCCCACGAGAAAGACTTCCTCTGACTGTAATAGGTCCGAAATAGAAATTGGTCGAAATTGGACATCCATGCCTTTTGCCCGGGCCAACGTCACTACCTGTTGTTGTGTCACACCCGCTAGAACGAAATGGTTGCGCTCCGGAGTAATAATCACACCATCTTTCACCGCAAAGATATTACTGGTAGCCCCTTCGCTTACCCACCCCTCTCTCACAAAAATTGCCTCAAACGCTTTGGCCTCCCGGGCTTTTTGTTTGGCCAACACGTTAGGAAGTAAATTGAGGCTTTTAATATCACAGCGGTCCCACCGAATATCAGGGCAAGTGATGACACTTACACCCCCTTGGGAAACTTCCATCGGCAAGGCGACCATTTTCCGAAATGATAAAAAGACAGTGGGCTCTCCTTTGGAAGGAAACGCATGCTCTCGCGGAGCAACTCCCCTGGTCACCTGAATATAAATTTTACCCTCCTGATACCCACTCCGCTGAAGACCGGAGAGCAAGAGACGTTGGAAATCGGTTTGCTCTAAAGAAAAAGCAAGCTGTATTTCTCTGGCACTCCTGACCAGTCTGGCGAAATGCTCTCCCCAAAAGGCAGGAACCCCATGATAGGCCCGAATCACTTCGTAGACCCCGTCGCCAAAAAGGAATCCACGATCATCTGGCGAAATCTTAATCTCTTCCAATGGAGCAAATTGCCCATTGAGATACCCGATATCCGTCATGCCGTCTCTTCTTTCAAGAAGGGGATGGGAGTACGTTGACCTGATAGACCCGTCGATCTTCTGATGTAAACTTCCAGGCCATCCTTTTACTAAACTCCAAACGGTGCTTCCCTGGCTCCAACGCCTGAAATTCAAAAGATCGCTGCCCGGAATCTACTGCATTATTACTAATAGTTCGTAGAAACTCATCTCCCACTAATCCCAATACTTTTGGATCATAGGTTGGCACCCATTGTTCACCACGAGTCCGATCCTCCCACAAATGCACCACAAACGTACCTGAGTGAAAAACTTGAATCGCTTTTGCATTAACTTGCTCTGTATTCATTCCCTCACCTTCGCTGATCCCTGGCTAATGATGCACACGTGTAGACCATTACTCTCCTGTCAGCCAATCACGTTTTTTCAGACAGACAAAGACATTTCCCTTGTCTACCCTCACATCATAATTGACCACGCAATACCCTCCTCCATCCGGACCGAACCCCGAACGAATATCAAACTGTTGATGATGCCATGGACAAGAAACAACAAAGCCTTTCAACCTTCCTTTACCCAAAGAAGCCCCTTGGTGTGGACAAATATCATTAATGGCAAAACACCGGTCATCAACACGAAAGACTGCCAGATTTTTGCCTTCCACCTTGAACACACGCCCCTTTCCCTTTGGGATATCCTCCAGTTTCGCAACAAAAATAAATCCTTCCTTGGGACTAAGCGGTTCATGTTTCGTGAAGGTCATACTGCTCTCAATATCTGAATAATCAATACTGGCTTCATCTTTAGGAGACAAACAACGTGAATGTCAGTTGTGCTCCTATTGCCACTTTTGCCCGTTCCACAAATCCAGCATTCGCTTCAATGACATAACGCGCATCGCGCGGAGGGGGCCCATACCAGGGACATCGGCTTTCAACGCATGCAGGAGCCTTTTCAACCACATGCACCACGACCTTACTCTCATCCACCCAAATGATATCTACGGGAAATTGGAACTCCTTTGTCCAAACCCGATGAGGTCCGGATTCCCCGAAAATATAGACCATCCCTTCGCCTGGAGGGAGTACATTTCGAAAGGCCAATCCAAATAACAGTTTTTCCGGGGTATCGGCGACCTCCGCTCTCAAGGCAACACCGCCCGGAAAGTTTACGTTGATGACCTGCGTCTGTTCTGGGGCATTAAACAGCAGGGCCCCTGAAATCAAGAGCAACGCCATAACCAAAAGGAAAAATATTCGTTTTTTGTCGGCTACACCTTTCAATCGAAGAAACGACAGCATCGTATTTATTCTGTCCCCTTATTATTTTGAAATTCATTTCTGGCTCAAGGCTTGAAACTATGCACTGGTAAGCTTTTCTCCCTTCATGATTTGCTCAAATGACTAAGCAAGGGTAAGATATCATGTAGATTCTTTTGATTGCAGCTAACATAAACAAATATGGAATGATAAGGTTCCGATCCCTGTCCTCTTAAACTTAGGTTAGTTACGTTCACCTCATAGCATGGAGGGTTCTTATGCGTTACCTCCCGTCCCTCATTTTAGTAGCTTCCCTTATTATTTTCTTTCCCTCGGCCAGCGAGTCTGCACGTCCTTCGATTACGACCACTATTGACCGGTTTGTCTCTAACCTTTACCCCAAGGGAAGCCATTACTTCTGGGTGATTAATAACACCACAACCGAGTCTCCGGAAGAAATGATTATCGACATCAACACCAGCGTGAGAAATCTGCCTGAAGAAACCACGATGGAGAGTCGTTTTTTATTATTGGTTATTGAAGGAGAACTCTTCGCAGCCCAGAAGATTCCGTTGAATGCCAACGTGGATTGTGGCAGTGATGAAGAAGTATAGCTATTAACTATTTCTGGCATTAAAAAAGCCCCATCCTTTTTCAAAAGGATGGGGCTTTTTTATACAAAAGTACGATCAGCCAATTATTCTACTTGGTCAAAATCAACAATTGCCCCCCAAGATGGGCTGCATGCAATTGACACTTGTAGTTCAATAAATTATTGGCTGTCACATAGGTGAGATCACTCATGGGAATCCCAATATATTTGGTTTCACCAGGAGCCAAAACAAGTTTAATGTGCATAGAGGTCGGACCAGCAAAGGCTGAGTCCGCGGAAAGATCAAAGCCGTGCTCTTTATCCATGTTGTTGGTTACTTTGAGCAAAACCGGTCTTCCTGCTCTTCCCCCTGTTGCACCAGCAACAAGGTTTAAAATAGACGTCGGTGGATACCAGACTTTCTTTCCACCAATTTCCATCGCATTCAACTCAAGATCAACATCTAAAGCTTTAAATGGCTGACCTACGACAGATCCGGTTTCAAGATCACCAATTTCCACACCCCCGGACTGCAACGCAAACGCGACTGAACTACCGACCGCAACTAACACTGCACTTAAAAGGACGGATAGAAGCACTCTGTGCATCGCCTACCTCCTCATGAGAAGCTTGTTGATAATGAAATTGTTACCTAAGAACGCAAGCCAATTTTCTAAATTTTCGTTTCAGTTTGGACAAGAGGGTTGGTTATAGCATATGACATTCTCCGACGCAAGAAGGTTTTTATCGTTGCGGTTCATAGGATCAATAAATATGGATATTTCTACATTTCCAGAAGATTCATGAGAAATATCAGCGCATTTTTCTATGATTTTCTAGGTTATGACAAGGCAACGACAACTCGTGTCCATGAAATATCCTAAATTTATTGGGCCGGTACGATCCTTCC
>JAOUGQ010000318.1 GCA_029865515.1 Nitrospirota bacterium | reverse complement strand
TGATCTGACCATTCAGGCTGCGGTATTGGAAGGTTCCGGCATTGAAGTCGCAGGGTGTTTCTTGATGCATCTGAATACACAGTATTCTTTTCTTGGGGGGGATCTGAATTTAGACGAAATGTTTGTCTTAGAAAATATGACGGAGGAGATACAGGCCCGCCGGCCATTTATTCAAGGGCAACTTGAGGACATGTGGAGAACGTTGCAAGAGCCCACCCCACCCTCGATTACACCCGATAGTCATTGTTATCAGCCCTATGAATGTCCTTTTTGGGATCATTGCACTAAGGATAAGCCGAGGCGGTGGGTGTTTTATCTCCCCGGCAGTTCGAAATTGCAAACGCTCTTGATGGAGGAGGGGATTGAAACGATTGATGAGATTCCCGACCATATTCAGTTGTCTTCGATTCAGCAACGCGTCAAAGATAATGTGGAATGGATCTCACCGCTTCTTCGACCTCGCCTGCAGTCGGTCAGATACCCGGTTCATCATTTAGATTTTGAAACCTTTATGCCGGCCATTCCCGCGTTTGCACACACTCGTCCCTATCGGCCGATCCCCTTTCAGTGGTCGAACCACATTGAATATCCAGATGGAACGGTTGTGCATCATCATTATTTGTGTACGGACGGACGGGATCCTCGAGAAGAGGTGGCCATGAGTCTGTTGGAAAGTGTGGGGGAGGGGGGAACTATTTGTGTGTATTCGGAGTATGAACGATTTCTTCTTTTTGCACTGGGAGATTTTCTTCCTCAATGTAAGCCGGCACTTTCAAAGGTCGTTCGCCGGTTGTGGGACCTCCTGTCGGTCATTCAGCAACATTATTATCATCCGGACTTTCAAGGATCCTATTCCATTAAAACGGTCTTGCCGGCTCTTGTCCCTGCATTGGCCTATGATGATTTGACGATCCAAAATGGAGCGGTGGCTGCGGTCATGTACCAGAAAATGGTCTTTCATGAAACCGATCTGATGGAGCGGGCTCACATCGCACAGGCGTTGCATGAATACTGTGGCCGGGACACCTGGGCCATGGTTGAATTGAGACGGGTTCTGATGAATAGGGCATGAAGTAGTCTTGCCTAGGTAATTTACCAAATTCCGTTGACCCATCCGTCCATCGCTGCTAAAATTTCCGTTATCCTGTCTTTTCCAGATTCCACCAAACACCTATGCCTGTGTGCCGGATTTTCTGACTTCTCGACGCCGCACCCTTTCTGTAAGGAGAGTACATGTTGAAAATCCTGGTATTGCATGGGCCTAATCTGAATTTGCTTGGAACTCGAGAGCCGACCATATACGGAGCCATTACTTTGGAGGAGTTGAATAGTTCACTGATAAAGTTGGGAAAAGAATTAGGGGTGTCCATAGAAAGCCGACAATCCAATGTGGAAGGGGAGTTGGTCAACTGGATTCAGGAGGCCAAACAACGATTTGATGGCCTGGTGTTTAATCCCGCAGCCTATACTCATACGAGTATCGCCCTGCGGGATGCAATTGTGGGAGTGGGAATTCCTATGGTCGAAGTTCATTTATCCAATATTCATCGCCGGGAAAGTTTTCGACGGCGGTCCTACCTTGCCTCGGTTGCCCTTGGACAAATTTCTGGATTTGGTCCACAAAGTTATCTGCTCGGCCTGAGGGCGCTGGTTGACGCCCTGCAGCGGTCGATCCCGACACACAGTTAAATTTTCTGTTCACTTTTTTGATGAGGAGTTGGATGACGTGATTACGACTGCAGAATTTCGAAATGGGGCGCGCTTGGAGCTGGATGGGCAGCCCTATTATATTGTGGAATTTCAACATGTAAAACCCGGGAAAGGCGGAGCTTTTGTTCGAACAAAATTGAAGGGATATAAAACGGGTAATGTCATAGATCGAACGTTTCGTTCCGGTGAGAAATTCGACGAACCCAACCTGGAGGAATGCGAAATGCAATTCCTCTACAGCACGGGGGAAGAGTATGCGTTCATGGATATCAAGAGTTTTGAGCAGTTTACTTATCCCAAAAGCCAATTGGGGGAAAACGTCGATTTGCTCAAGGAAAATACAGTCGCCAAAATTCTTTTGTATCATGATGAACCGATCGCAGTGGAGTTGCCGGTGTTTATGGAATTGACAGTTGTGGAAACCGACCCCGGAATTCGTGGAGATACGGCATCTGGTGGAACGAAGTTGGCGGTCGTCGAAACCGGGGCCTCGGTGAAAGTACCGCTTTACCTGGAAGCCGGGGAAGTCATCAAAATTGATACAAGAACTCGAGCCTATGTAGAGCGGGTCCGATAATCCGGTATCCCCGCGTCATCCCACATGGTATTCACGAATTAGGAGACTATGGCTGATTCATCCAGAAGAGAAATCGAAGATCTTGTCGAAGTGTTAAACCGGTATCACCTGACCGAGTTGGAATTCGAAAAAAAAGGAGTACGGATTCGTATCAGGCGGGATCATGCGCCGGCTGTTTCTTCCCACCAGGTGGACATTTCTAAGACGGCAGAAGCAGTTTCCCTGCCGGAGAGGCAAGTTCCCCTCCTTTCTGCTGAACCCTCCCATTTCCTGACTGTGACCTCGCCTATTGTTGGGACCTTTTATCGTTCCCCCTCTCCTGATACAGATCCCTATGTGGAAGAAGGTGATATTATCAAAAAAGGGCAAGTGCTTTGCATTGTCGAAGCGATGAAACTCATGAATGAAATTGAAGCGGAAACCGACGGGAAAATCGTAAAAATCCTCGTGGAAAGCACCACTCCGGTTGAGTTCGGTCAGCCACTGTATTTGATTGATCCGTTATCGGGGTCTTGAACCCTTTTCTTTTCCGGAAGTGCACGGGTGGGTACGTTGCCCTTGAGGAACTGGATGCCTTCCGGGATTCTTCTTTATGTAAGGATGGAACGTGTTTAAAAAAATTCTCATTGCGAATCGCGGTGAAATTGCACTACGGGTCATTCGCGCATGCCGGGAATTAGGCATTCGCACCGTCGCCATTCATTCCGACGTGGATGCGCAATCTTTGCATGTCCGTTACGCCGATGAACATGTGTGCGTAGGGCCTGCCGAAGGCGGGCTCAGCTACCGCAATATTCCCAATGTGTTGAGCGCTGCGGAAATCACCGGGGTGGATGCAATTCACCCGGGGTACGGATTTTTAGCTGAAAATGCCCATTTTGCCGAAGTGTGTGAGTCCATTGGCATCACCTTTATCGGACCGACTTCTGAGCATATTGCCTTGCTCAGCGATAAATCAAAAGCCCGTGCCCACATGAAGAAACGGGGGATTCCTGTTTTGCCGGGGAGCGATGGTGAAATTGATGATCCCAAGACCTGTGTCGCCATTGCCAAAAAACTGGGCTTCCCGGTCATTGTGAAAGCCTCGGCTGGCGGCGGGGGGAGAGGGATGCGGGTGGTAGGGCATGAAGAAGAATTGCTCCCGGCCATAGAAGCAGCTCAATTGGAAGCCCAAGCGGCATTCGGGCATGGTGGGGTGTATCTCGAGCGATTTTTCGAAGATCCACGGCATATCGAATTTCAGATTATGGCTGATAATCATGGGCATGTCGTGCATTTTCATGAACGGGATTGTTCTATCCAGCGGCGCTATCAAAAGGTTCTGGAAGAATCTCCGTCACCGGCTTTGGACGACTCGTTACGGCGAAAAATGGGGCAGGTTGCGGTTGAGGCTATCAAGTCGGTGAAGTACCGAAATGCCGGGACCGTCGAGTTTCTCATGGATCAAAACGGAAAATTCTATTTCATGGAAGTGAAC
>JAOUGQ010000317.1 GCA_029865515.1 Nitrospirota bacterium | reverse complement strand
CGTTCCCCTTTCTTTAAGTTCGATCTTTCTATTAAGAATTTTCCCATTCACCCAGACCAAAAGGTATGGTCAAAAAAGAGCAGCCAAAGAATGCTAACGATTTGACTTAATTCCTCAAATGACCAAGAATCCTTCCACAGCCATTTTAGAGTGTTCATTTGAGACATGGTGTCCTCTGTTAGGCCTTTGTGCATTCCCAGTTCGGTAGACGATCTGTGACCCCGTTTTAAGCAGATGTTGTGTAAATCGTTGGATAGCCAGCCATTGCATGCGCTGGAGTTCCCATCCCTTTGGCAAGAATTCCCAAGGCGTGATTAATTAGAGCTCCGCATCTTATTTGGATGAGTTTAATTATTGTTAGTCTGCAGGTTCGGAAGCGCATTGTTTGGAGACTAGTGCTTGCATTACAGCATGATGCCAACTTTGGAAGAGCAGGAGAACTAATGCCGTCAATGTTACTATGCCATGATCGCATGTTTAAGGGGGTGCTTGGTGATGAGGTCTTCAAGGGGGGAATCGGAATCAGGAAGGCTGATCATACTTGAACTTTTGGTTTTAGGAAGCCAGCGGCAAGCTGCGCTACTCGGTTTCCTCTACTTGTCCGACTTGTGTGGCCCCTGAACTCCATCGATAGGCAACCGGTTAATGATCTTAACTAAGGAGATTCTGTTTATGTCTAGCATGGGCAAAGCAACCAGGAAAGCCGAGGATAATATTCTTTCCGATTTAGGCCCTCTGTATCATAATTATTCGTTTTTTGGGGTGAATAATGATCAGTTGCCAGGTATCTATGAATTAAACCAGCAAGCAAAAGCCCCGATTATCATCGCCTATATTGCGTATGCGATTGCTAAGTCTAAAAAAAATGCAGAAGACCGTGTTTCTCTGACAGAGCTGTTTTGTGCAGATGGGTTTTACGCCATGGTTGCCTCAAGACTGGGATGCAACAGAAGCATTGGCATCGATAATGATAAAGATAAGCACTTTGAGAATGCCAATTTAATAGCCGATCGCCTGAATCTTCCTGGCCTAGAATTTAAGAAAGAAGAGATCACCCCTAATTCAAAATTCTTTTCAACAGATATTGTTGTCAATGTGGGTGGGCTTTATCATGTCGATGCCCCCGAGAAAATCTTAGAATTGTCGTATGGGATGGCCAATAATTACTTAATAGTTCAGAGCGTTGTTTCTTTAGCAACAGAACGTGAGGATTATTTTGAAGCTCCGGCTCCCGGTTGGACCTGGGGAAACCGATATAGCAGAAAATCGTTTGATAAAATGGTAAGAAAAATTTGCCCCAAAATCATCGATCAGCATTTCAATGAACTGGAAGGAAATAACAGACTGGAAGACAGAGGAAGTGTCTATTATTTAATAGAAAAATAGGGCTAGGTCATCAAAGCGCCTAAAATGGATTCTTTGAGTTGGACGGAATTTTGAGGGAAGGCCTTCTGATTTTTTCTTCTTCTACGTATTCCTGTGGGAAGAAGTCTAGACGTTGAAAAGCCGAGCCCGGGCCCTGCTCCTGGCTGGATCTGGTGTTGATCTGACCGAAGAAATCCTCCTCCCCCTCCTCCTTCATCTGAGCTTTTTCCACTTCAGTTCCATAACGCATAACTCTACTAACTCTACCGACCGCTTCGAGCCGATGTCGGAAGTGCTGTGGGTTTCTGGCTGAATCATTGCTGGTCTTCAATAAGCGGTTACATTTGAGATCCGCGAGAAGGTCCCGGTTTCCACTCCATTTCGGCTATGAGGAAATATGGTCGCGGATATGAAGGAACGGAGCAAGCTGGACGTGCGAAACGCATGCTTGCCACGGCATGGCATTCCTTGTATGCTCCTGCCTAAATTGGGGATTTTTCAGGATAAAGGATGAGTCTGATGGAGCTGCCAGAAGATATTCAACAGTGCCGGCAAGAGATCGATCGACTGGATGATGAAATTCTTAAAATATTGAATGAGCGTTCCCAATATGTCATCCAAATCGGGCATCTGAAAAAACAACAGGATTCTTCCGCCCATCTTCACACGCCTGGACGGGAAGTGGCGATTGTAGACCGGTTGATGCGCAAAAATCCTGGTCCGTTTCCCAGTGAAGCCCTTCGTCATGTCTATCGGGAAATTATGTCGGCATCTCTTTCTTTGGAGGGAACCCAAACAGTCGCCTATTTAGGTCCTCCAGCCACGTTCACCCATCTGGCTGCCATGCGGAAATTCGGGGGATCGGCCGACTATGTGTCGGTCAATAGCATTAAGGATGTGTTTGATGAAGTGGAACGGGGACGTATGCGTTTCGGGGTGGTCCCCATAGAAAATTCGACAGAAGGGGTGGTTAATCATACGTTAGATTTGTTCGTGGATTCGCCGTTGTTGATTTATGGTGAGGTGATGCTGGAAATCTCTCATCACTTTCTCTCGAAGGCGCAAAGGCTTGAAGAGATCAAGACGGTCTATTCTCATCCGCATGCCATTGCCCAATGCCGGAACTGGTTGGAAACCAATTTGCCATCTGTGAATTTGGCGGAAGAGCCCAGTACGGCTCGGGCTGCCGAGCGGTGCGTGAATGATCCAACCGCCGGGGCCATTGCCTCCGAATTGGCTGCTCAGTTGTATGGTTTGAACATTCTGCGATCCCGGATTGAAGATAATATCCATAACTTCACCAGGTTCCTCATTTTATCGCAACGGGGAGCCGAACGAACCGGCCGCGATAAAACCTCTATTATTGTCTCGGCCAAAGACCGCGTCGGGGCCTTATATGACCTGATCCGCCCGTTTTCTTCATACGGTATTAACATGACCAAAATTGAATCACGACCCACCAGGCGAAAAGTGTGGGAGTATTTGTTTTTTATGGATTTGGAAGGTCACCAGGAAGATGATCGGGTCAAGAAGGCGTTGGAGGAAGTGAAGACCCGTTGTTTGTTTATGAAGGTCCTGGGATCATATCCTGCCCACCAGTAGGCACTGACGCAGTGTGGATAGCCACGGGTTTATAGGGATGGGGAATGGGTCTGTGCAGAAGAAAGACATATGAGGGAGATGTGCGTTTCCTCGCTTCGCCTGAATAACCACAAGAAGAAGAGTACGAACTCATGCCATTGCGTGTTCATCCCACGATAGCCTCCTTAACTCCCTATTCTCCAGGTAAGCCCTTGGCCGAATTGGAGCGGGAATTGGGCATTAGCCAGGCGATTAAACTGGCTTCCAACGAAAATCCTTGGGGTCCATCGCCCATGGCGCTGCAGGTTCTCGAAGGCGCCTCGGCGTCGCTTCACCGCTATCCTGATGGCGGGGCTCATTATCTTCGTCAAGCATTGGCCGAGCGGTTGAAGGTCCCTGCCGATCAGGTTCTGGTGGGAAATGGATCGGATGAAATCATCAGTCTCTTAGTCCGTGCTTTTCTCTCTCCTGGAGATGAAGCGGTGATGGCCGATCTCACATTTGTGATGTACAAATTATCTGTGTTGGGAGGGCATGGTGTTCCGGTAGAAGTGCCCTTGAAAAATTGGGTCCATGATGTGGCTGCCATGGTTGACGCGGTTACCAACCGGACACGGCTCTTTTTTCTCTGCAATCCGAATAACCCAACTGGCACCATGCTGACGGCAAAGGACATAGACGGGTTCCTCTCCCGGCTTCCCGATCATGTCGTTGTGGTGTTTGATGAGGCGTACTATGAATATGTGCGGCATCCGGAGTTTCCTGATAGCTTGCAGTATGTTCTCGAGGGGCGGCCGGTGGTGGTGCTTCGAACCTTCTCG
>JAOUGQ010000315.1 GCA_029865515.1 Nitrospirota bacterium | reverse complement strand
CCACTAAAATTTCTTCCTTGCATGAAAAGTGTTGATAAATGGTGCCTTTTGAATATTCTGTCACGTCAGCGATCTGATCCATGTTGAGATCCAGATAGCCACGGTCAAGTAGAAGCTTTCTGGCGGCATCAATGATCAGACTCTCTCGTTGGGTATACTCCCGTTTTTTCCGTTCTGAAACAGCCATTGGTTATTTTTACCAATATTTTGACGTTTAGTCAATAATTATCAATACGTCAATCAAGCCAATAATTTATTAAATCTTCCTATCTACATCTATTTTTTATTTTTATGGGAAAAATTCTTGGGTTTCATTTTGAGCAATGAATGATGTGTCTCAACCAACAAAACCGGTCGTGAAAGAGGTGTCATCCTGAGAGAAACGAAGGATCTAGTTGAACTGTGACTCTGTTCGTCCTGGGCACAGATCCTTCGCCGGCGGCCTTGGCCTGATCCTTGTCGAACCCCTCAGGATGACAGTTAAAGGATGACACCGAATCGCAACAGGTTCGTTGAAGGGCTAAATGGTGAGATCTCATTTTCACAAATGATCCCTTAGAAGAGGCAATTTCCCAGGCCTACGGTGTAGTTGGCTGAACCACTTCCACCAATGGTCCTCCCATGGCGCCCGATGGAGCCTTGATATTCAACAGTGAGGACAGGGTTGGAGCCACATCCACCGTCTGGACGCGACGGTATATTGTCTGGTGCGGGATTCCTTGCCCTGCAAAAACAATCGGGACATACGTGTCATACGCCCATGGGGACCCATGAGTGGCCGCCACGGTCAACCCATCGAAGTCATTGATGAACCAATGGGGTTCGAAGATGACGAAGATGTCACCCGAACGCGTCGGATTAAAGTTATGAAGTACTGATCGGTACAGAGGGGTATCCGGGAGATTGCCTTCCTGAAGGGCATTGCTGGAAACAGCCAGCGCCACGCCTTCAAACTTGATCAGCTCTGCAGCCACGGCCCGTTCGACGTCAGCTTGATTAAGCCCCTTCTCCTGGATCACGCGTTGATTGAGATACACGTACGGGTGGGAATACCGTTGAATCAATTCTTTTCCGATGCCGAACTCTTGTTTCAGGCGTTGAATGCCGGATTCCTTATCCCAGGTGTCTGGCTTGACATAGTTGGCTGCAACACCGAATTCGTTCAGATAGCCGGGCACTTCAGGCCCCCCATGGTCTGCTGAAAGTACGATGACGGTATGTCGTAATCCAACTTCCTGATCCACAAAGGCCAACAGATCAGCCAGGGTGCGATCCAACCGCAAAATATTATCCTCGCTTTCCAGACTGGACGGACCAAAAAGATGCCCCACGTAATCGGTGGAAGAAAAACTGATCGAGAGATAATCCGGAATGCCGTCCTTTCCCAGTTCTTCACCTTTGATCAACGCTTTGGCAAAGTCGAGTGTCAGTTCATCGCCAACCGGACTCAAGGTCAGGAAGGTCGTGAAATATTTGGAGTCCGGCTTTCCGAATGGATGGGGAAAGATTCGCCCGTATCCAGGAAAGTTGGTTTCCCAAGGCCGATCATCCGCCTGACCAAACAGATAGGTCGAGGCGTCATAAAGCAACTCCCATGACATGTTCCCGTAAGAAAAAGGAAGGCGCTTGTCGTTCCACTCCGTCACCCAGGATGGGTACGCCTTATAATAGTAGCTGCTGGTGACAAACTCTCCGGTCTTTTTTGAAAACCAAAAGGCTTTGCCGGCATGACCGGCCATGGAGACAGCACCCCGGTCCTTCACGGATACGCCAAAAATTTTGGCCCGGCCTGCCGTGTGCATCGCCAACTCGTCGCTAAACGTTGTGCCTAGAATGGCCATGGGCGAACGCCCCTCGGTGCCTGCCGCTTTTTGGGTGGGATCAATTTCCGTCTGTTTATCAACATCCGCGCCCTTGGTCAGGAGCGGATAGCGTGCATCTTCGATGTTATAGGTCAGCGCCCCCGTTTCCCGATCGAACCAGAGATTCCCGATCATGCCATGCAGAGATGGATGAGCTCCCGTGGCCAAGGTGGCATGGCCGACGATGGTTTCGGTATTGGCGTGCGCATGATGGGCGTCGGTGAACACCGTGCCCTTCTCCCATAAATAGCGGAACCCTCCCTCCCCTAGCCGCTCCTCATAGCGCATCGGCAAATCCCCGCGAAGCTGATCGACGGTGATTTGGAGAATCAGGCGTGGTTTGTTGGCAGGGGTTGCAGGCGTACCCTCGGCCAGCGCGGCTAACGGGATAACGGTCAGGGCGATAGTCAACACCATGGGAGGCAAGAACTGAGGACGACGCATAGAATGTTTACACATCATGATTTCTCCTCCAAAAATTATTTGTGTCTTGATTCCCAAATTTCAAGAGGCGCAACTGTTTCTCTTAAGTGCCGATCCAGGGGGCACTGAGTTAGCCCATGCGCTCTATGAATTTCCACACCGGTTTGACCAGCTACCATTCAACACTGAACCTGAAGAGGCCGATGCCCGATCCTTTGTTTTTCATTGGCTGGTTGCTCCAAACCATCGGTAGTACGCATTGTCCCCGTCGGCCTCGAGTACGCGTGTCATCTCCTGCGCCCAGAGTTCCTGGTGGCCGGCCATGCCATTCAACGCGGCCTGGTAAAACAGTAACAAGTTCTGACGTACGGAAGAAACCGACCCCACAAAGGAAGCGTCGGCACCGAGTAACAGTGGATTAGTGCGAAGCTTCATGAGGCGAGGCAGCGTCCGCTGCAATTCACCGGAGCGTACCCAATCGGCGTACTCGATTCCGGGTTGGTCGTCAGTGACCGGGAGCGCATCACCCGCATAGGTTTCCAGGCCGGCACGGTCCATCACCCAGGTGGCCAGCAAGGCTTCGGGTGACGGAATGCCGACCTCGCGCAAGGCGGAGACAAGCTCCGGCTGTTTGAACCGATCGATGATGCGCGACACATCAAGATTGACGGGTTCCATCGATCCGATCAGCAGCATTTCATGTAGCTCGGTGGTCCAGAGGGAGGCATTTGGATAGACATCGAGAAAGCTGCGCACCAGAGACCGGGTGTCCTCGTCATTCTGCGTCGGGAGTGGCAGCCACTGCGCTACCAGACCGCTCGGACGTAGCCTGGCGCGTGCCAATTCGTAAAAGTCTGTTGAATACAAATTCACGACACCTGCGGCGGACGGTGGCGGTGGTTCCAACGTGATCAGATCATAGCGCTGCTGACTGCTTAACAGTTCGCGCCGCCCATCGCGTAAACGGATGTCCAATCCGGGATCGGTCCCTGCGCTGAAATTGCCATGAAAATTCGACGTGGCCTGTACCACTTCCGGCACGAGCTCGGCGACGACGCGCTGCTCAAGACCGGGGAAACGCAGCAACGCCCCAGACGTAATGCCGGTACCCAGCCCGATGACCAGCGCCGATTTCGGTTCTCCGTTATGAATGATCAGCGGCAGAAGGGCCTGTAGGCGCATATAGCGCAACGAAGGCAGGGTGTCACCAGTGTTGGAGACGCCCTGGATAAACAAGCGACGGAAACGTTTGTGTCCCGCGGACTGTTCGAGAACTGCAACCGTCCCCCCCTTCCCCTCTTTGTAGAAGATTACCCTCCCTCCGCCTCGTGTACTGGCCAGCATGCCGGCCAACCGGTCAGCCGGCGTGAGCAGGGCCGCGCCCACTGCGACTATGGCGATGACAATCGTGCCCCAACGTGCAAAGCGAAATCCTGCAATGCCGCGCATCGCCGCAAATAGACCAAGAAATGCCGCGAAGAGGGCGAGAATCGCCA
>JAOUGQ010000316.1 GCA_029865515.1 Nitrospirota bacterium | reverse complement strand
GAAACAGAAATTTCTTATGAGGATGTTTTTGAAAATATTCTGGTGGGAAAGCCTCTCGTGATTTCTGATACACTTCCGTGCAAGACCTGACAATGCAATCGGTTCCTTCAATATCGCCAGGCCCAAAAAGCCGGTATCCGTCTGTGTCTGGAATGGTAATCTGCGATTTAGTGGTCGCAACAATTTCTTGGGCCAATCGCTTTCGCAAACGATATTGAGTGGGACTCCCAGCAATTTTCAGGGCGCTATAAAACGGTCGAACCACCCAGGGGGGAATTCTTAGGTTTTTATGTAGTACTTTATAGAGTCGATTTTGACGAATCTGCTGCTTGACCATTTTAGAATTTTCAGAGGATAAAGACATACTTACCATCCCGCTACAAACATTAGGCAATTTGGTTCAACCTTCATTGGTTTTCCATCGAGGCCAATGAACTATCCCTGCTCATCGACGTATACGAAAAAATTCTTTTCATTCCGAAAGACACTCTTTTGGTCAATCATTCATGCTATCTCCCACTCAGGCAGCAGCCGCCAATCTCAAGGTCCTTATTCATTCCTGGTAAAACCTGTGGTATTCTTTGGGTTAAGGACCACAAGATTTTCCTAAATGTTATTCCTCTTTATCCCTAACTAAGCGATGAGCTGCCAAACGAATTATGGGGAAGCAATCTTTCCGGTAACGAAATGGGAACCTTAATTCTTTTACGACATGGAGAAAGCCTATGGAACCATGAAAAACGGTTTACAGGCTGGACAGATATCGGGTTAAGTAAAAAAGGCATTCATGAAGCCCAGAGGGCAGCCCAAATTCTTCAAGATAAAAGAATGATGTTTGATTTGTGTTTCACATCGGTTTTACGTCGAGCTCATGAAACCGCCGCGATTGTACTTCAAGCTATGAATTTAACGTCTGTCCCGGTTCGAAGGAGTTGGAGGCTCAATGAACGTCATTATGGAGCTCTCCAAGGAATGACCTGGTGGGAGGCATCAACGCAGTATGGTGCAAAACAGGTCCTTATCTGGCAACGACATTTTTCTGCGGAACCCCCCTCCCTCTCTCCTCAGGATCCTCGCTTTCCCGGCTTTGATCCCTTATATTCAGAGTTGGATCCTCAAGACCTTCCTTTGACAGAAAGTCTCCAGGACACCCAACACCGGCTCATTCCTTGCTGGGAGGAAGAAATTGCTCCGGCGCTAAAAGAGAAAAAACGGATCCTGCTGGTTGCACACAACAATAGTATCCGAAGTTTGTTACAATTCCTTCTCCCTCTCGATGAAGCCGGCATTCAACAGGTCACCATTAGAACAGGGGAACCCTTGGTTTGTAAATTCGATGCCAATGGCAATCTTGTCAGTTATTCCTATATGCGGTGGAAGCCTAAATTGAAGGATTGTACCCAAAAGTTGTTGAATTACTGCCTCCCCTAATCGCGTTATTTATCCTCATGTTGTTATGACGTATCTTAACTTTTCCGCCCTAGAAGCTATTTCACCGCAATCTTTCCAGGAAGCCAAGCCCTACCCCTGGATGAATCCGTCAGGTCTCCTGACTGATTGGGGTTATCAACGCCTGGTGGAGACACTCCCGGATGTATCCATGTTTGAAAAACGTTTTGGGGTCAAACGGGCCCATGGGCAACAAAGCCACGATCGCTATACCTTAGAGTATCGCGAAGGCTTACCTCTCTCTCCTCACTGGGAACAATTTCTGGCCGAGCTTCAAGGAAAATCCTATTCCAATTTTTTAAAACGATTATTTGGGGTCAAGTCATTGGAATTAAATTTCCATTGGCACTATACCCCCAATGGATGCTCTGTTTCTCCACATTGTGATGCCAAGCATAAACTTGGATCTCATATTTTCTACTTCAACACGAAAGAGGATTGGGATCCCGCCTGGGGTGGGGAGACCGTTATTCTAGACGATCAAGGGCGCTTTAACCGGAAAAGTGCTCCCCGCTTTGAAGATTTCCCACAATCGATGGCTTCAACGGCAATTGGAAATTTCAGCCTGTTATTTCAACGATTGGATAAATCCTGGCATGGAGTCCGCCCTGTTCAATGCCCTGAAGGGCACATGCGAAAGGTATTTATCGTCGTAATTAACCGATTCTCTCTACTTGACCGGATTCAACAGATGTTCGGAAAAAAACGGAAAGGCTATTAATTGCACATTATTTTTGAAATTGGATATTTTCTTCGTCTCGCCAGTCACGCCTCCGGTCTTCGAAACGCCTCAAAATATTTAGGTTGAACAGCTTTCCAATCTTTTTCAAAAAAAGCACGTTTGGTCCACTGCGCCAAAAAACACAATTCGACAAATCCATAATATTCCTGGAAGCTTGGGGCAGAATTCAGGGCAAGCCCACGAAAAAATTGCTCTTTGAAGGGCTTCATCCACTGAATCAAGGCCTTAGCGGCTCCCATTCCAATCAGATAATCCTTGACAAGCCCTTCTACATCCACCGCACAAATCTGTTGGTTCTCAGGAAGGACCAAGAAATTTTTTCTGACCGGATCAGTATAATCAAACCCCAGCCAACATTGCGGAGGGGATATGATCTCAGCTGTTTTCCGTACATCCTTGACAACGGGATCCGAAAGAATTCCAACTTGATTGAGAAAATGGAGATCACGATCCAGGCGATACGGAAAAATCGTTTTCTCCGTCTGCACCAATACCGGAGCATCCGAGTAAAGCCGACTATAAAAAATGGCCATTTTTTCGACAAGTCGCTCGTCAATATTCTTGATGGGATGCCCCGTCACATAATCCACCCACAGTTCCCGCTCATAACGAATCACCACTTGCGGAAATTGTCCTGTACTCCGAAAGCGATTGAGGTTCTGCTCAATTTCCGAGGCCAAAGAAGCATCACAAAGAATCAATCGTTTAAACTGCTGTCCGTTGACCGTCACAAAATGTAGACTTTTTGCCTTTTGCAAGCGAACACCAAAAAACCGAGATAGAAAATATCGGCCTCGCTTCAATAAAAAGGGAGATCTTTGTTTGACCCGTACTTGAAAAGACATCGTGTTGAAAATTGTTCGGTATAAACTGATGGTGTCAAAAAACCCAAAATTTGGAAAACAGGGGATGCATCGGATATGATCAGAATGCCTTTCTTAAAGAGTACCTTACTGCCAACTGACTGAAAAGTTCCAATTTACATCATGGCAGCTCAGGAAAAAAATGGGATAAGGAAGTTGTCCAACTACCCAAAATAGGTTACTTAAGGTGCCTGTTAAACTAAAAGATTCCATAGACTTCCCTTTCCTGAATTCCGAGGAATGGGAAGGATCATGTTCATGATGGACCCGTTAACCTTTCAGAGTTGTGTTATGAACTTTTTTTCGAATAGAGTCAACATTTTATCTGATTTTAGCTCAAATGGCGCATGAATTTAGTACTCCTCTGGATTGACGGAAACATTCCAAAAGCCTGCAGATGATTGAAAATCCAAAAGTTACTGTATTTATTCCGGCTTATAACCGCGAAAAATATATTGGAGACGCCATTGAAAGTATTTTGGCTCAAACTTTCACGAATTACGAAATACTCCTTATCGATGATGGTTCAAAGGATGGTACGGTTAAAAAAATGCGTTCCTATGCCGATCCGCGTATTCGGATAATTAGGAATGAAAAAAATCTCGGGATTCCCAAGACCCGCAACAAAGGAATTGAGCAAGCCCGTGGCGAATATATCGCCATGTTAGATAGCGATGATCGGGCCTATCCAACACGCCTGGAAAAACAGGTCGACTTTCTGGATGCC
>JAOUGQ010000053.1 GCA_029865515.1 Nitrospirota bacterium | reverse complement strand
GAGGCAGGCCCTGCTCACGCGGCAACTCAGGGCCGGAGCCGAGAGTCCTCTTGCCCAGGAACAATCCACACGTACCATTCCTCCACGGTTTGAAATTACCCTGATGAACCGTCATGGAGTATCGTCAATTTCCATTACCAACCATGGAGAACTTTGCCAATCCTTTGTGGGTATGCCGACCGAATTAGCGGTGTTACTCCGGGCCACACAGGATCCCGCCTGGTCCATTCAGGAAGGTCTCCGGAATTTTCTGAAACATCATGGCCACAACCATGCCCTGTTCTTTGAGGATGCGGACGGGCGATTTCCTCTGGAATGGGCACCGGATTCGCTGTATACCACGAAGACGGAACTGGATATTGTCGGATCCCATGTATCGATTGCCGCTCGCTGCTTGCGCTTTGGGGAAGTGCAAACAAACACGCACGCGTGCATGGGATTTGTGGCTGATCTCAATGCCAAGAAACTGGCTCCGCTTGAACATGAAGGTGGATGGGCTGTGTACGATATGCTGTATGAAAATAGTCAACGTGAGGATGTGCTTGAGCCGGATGACCCTCTCAGCCGACCCTTGGCCCTGGCGGCGACAGAATACAACCGCGAGAACTGGGTATCTTCGCAACGGCGGACAGGGAAGGCGAGACCGACGTTTTCCGTTCCGGTGGAACGGTTTGCATCCTTGCAGTTCGATATTCCCCTTCACGAGAAAGACCGAATCTTTCGCTCGGTGCTGCTCAAATGTGCCGGCCGTGAAGTTCCAGTATCTCAATCCGGTCCTTTAGCAGACGGGCCAACGTACCACTATCGCCTTACATTCATGCCGGAGACGATTCCAATGGATACCCCGGTGTTGGATCTGAGAACCGGAGTCCTGCGTGCCGAATGTTGGCTTGGGGAAAGTCGCGGACGGCCCAGCCTGCCTATTTTCCTGATGTTCCCATTTCTGGAGCGAGCTAAATCGGTCTCCGGCGGGTTGAGGGCCAAAAAGCGACGCACGCTCTTATATGACACATTTTTTCAGTTGTTGTGTCTCCAGAAGGCATCGGATGCCAGGAGAATGGTGAAAGCCTGTATCTCTCAGGACGAGTTTCGCCCATTTAAAATTAAAGCGGAGGCGGAGCACATCCTCCAACGTTTTTCCACGCCTGCGCTGGAACCCAGTATGCGGTTGGCCGTTCACCAGGGGCATTGGTATCTTGTCGCGAACGATTGGGCGAAAGAAGCCTTACTGTATGCCATTCCCTATACGCTGTGGGGAACACAGCTTTTCGAGGGGATGGTGGAACATGATGAGATGAGCCTTCCGCTGACCAGCCTGTATCCCCTGCTTCCCGAACTGCATGCCAAATTGCAGGAGGCAGGGCTCGAACTGTTCTATCAGGACCAACCGATTGCCACGTCGCAGTGGGAATATTCGATCGATGCGAGACGCCCGCCGACGATTGATTGGTTTGAACTGCGACCGGAACTTCTCTGTGACGGCGTGCGGATCGATTCGCGGGATATCGGAAAAATTCTGCAGCGTGGCGGGATTATGGAGAAGGATGGAAAAATCAGGATTGTGGATCAGAACACACAGGCCATATTGCGCGCGTTTGCCTTTTTGTCCAATAAGCCCGGTTCTGAGCATAAGGAAAAGAAGACCGTTGTGCGTGTGCCCAAACTGCAGATTCTTGATTGGGTGGCATTGAGAAAACGTGGCGTGAAGATTCTCCTTCCCCCCGCGGATGAAGCCATGATCGACCGGTTGCTGCATTTTGAGCAGATTGAACCCATTCCACTTCCTCAGGCACTGCATGCTACGGTCCGGCCGTACCAGCAAGAAGGGTACCGGTGGCTGGGGTTTCTCTATCAGCATCGTTTGGGAGCATGCCTGGCGGATGACATGGGATTGGGAAAAACGCTGCAAGCGATTTGTTTGTTCGCGGGGATTAAAGAAGGCCTCATCCAGGCACCAGAACCGGTCCAGGGTCCACATCTGGTGGTGCTGCCTCCCAGCCTCTTATTCAATTGGGAACACGAGATCTCCCGCTTTTACCCCGAATTGATTGTTCAGTCCTATACCGGAAAGGAGCGAACGCCCGTATTCTCCCAAGCCGATGTGGTCCTTACCACCTACGGCCTGATTCGAAGAGATATTACGGTCCTCGAACAGGTTCGGTTCAACGTGATTTTGTTCGATGAAGCCCAGGCCGTCAAAAACATCGTGGCCAGGACCACCGGCGCCGCGAGGCGCCTCAAAGGGTATTTTAAATGCGTGATGACCGGGACACCCTTGGAAAATCATGTGGGGGAATATTACTCCCTCATGGATTTGTGCGTGCCGGGCCTTCTCGGAGACTATGAAGAATTGAAAGGCAAAATTAAAACGCCATCACCGGAGTTGTTAGACACCATCATGCAGCGGAGCAAGCCGTTTGTGTTACGCCGGACCAAAATGCAAATCCTCAAAGAATTGCCGCCTAAAATAGAGACGGATATCTATCTGGAATTAACCGATCGCCAGAAAGCGCTGTACCAACAGACCGTCACCAAAATTCGTTCCACCATTGCCTCAGCCTATCGGAGTAAAACTTCCGCCCAAGCCCGCATCATCGCGCTCACGGCGATCCTCAAGCTCCGGCAGATTTGTTTGTCTCCCCGGTTGCTTGGTCTATCGAGTACTGATCTTTCGCCAAAGCTTGAATTTCTCCTCGAACGCCTCAAAGAACTCCTCGAGGAGGGACATAGCGCACTTGTGTTTTCCCAATTTACCTCCTTTCTGGATTTAGTGGAACAAGAATTTCATGCCCATGAAATTCCTCATGTCCGACTGGATGGATCCACGCCGACTCCAACGCGGAAGAAACTGGTTCACGAATTCCAGGAGGGCGACACGCCGTCTATCTTCCTGCTGAGTCTCAAAGCCGGCGGCCAGGGTCTGAATCTCACCAAAGCCTCCTATGTCTTTCACCTGGATCCCTGGTGGAATCCGGCCGTGGAAAATCAAGCGTCCGATCGGGCGCATCGCATCGGGCAAAAGCAGAAAGTCTCAATTATGCGGTTGCTCATGCGCCACACCATCGAGGAAAAAATGATGGAACTCAAACAGCAGAAACTGGATCTCTATCACGCGGTCCTTGAAGGGGCGACCCATCATGGCGGCGGAGCTCTCACGCAAAAAGATTTTGATTTTCTCTTGGGATGAATCTAAGCTCACCGTGGGCATAAATGATTCTTACCTTATTCATCACGACACTGCTTGTTGGCTTGTCGGTCATTGTTCATTATGAAGCCGTCTACCGTCTTTTCACATTCATGCCATCTCGATCCAAGCGACCAAGGTTGGGTGTCATCTGGGGAGTGTTATTGGCGCTTCTCGCGCATATTATAGAAGTGTTGATATTTTCGGTGGGGTACTATGGGTTAATCCTCGCAGAAGAATATGGGACTCTCGTCGGCGCGGTTACCCCTGGATTTCAAGATTGTGTCTATTACTCCTTTGTCACCTATTCGACCATAGGCTTTGGCGATCTTATTCCAACCGGCCCGCTTCGCTTCCTCACTGGAATAGAATCACTCACTGGGTTGGTTCTGATTGCCTGGACGGCTTCCTGCATGTACTTCCAAATGGAAGCCCTATACCGGAAGAAATTTAAGTCGGGGTGAGGACCACGAGGCCTAGGCCTGTCTCTGCTGCTGGTATGTTCCTACCTAATTGTTCTGGTCTTGAACAATTTATAATGTCGCGGTTCGCAATCGAAGGGCATTGGTGATCACCGACACCGAGCTAAACGTCATGGCGGCCGCCGCAATCATCGGACTCAACAAGATGCCGAACGTCGGATACAGAATCCCTGCAGCCACCGGTACCCCGATGGCATTGTAAAAAAAGGCAAAGAAGAGATTTTGACGAATGTTGCGCATCGTCGCCTGGCTGAGACGGCGGGCACGGGCAATCCCTCGAAGGTCACCTTTTATCAATGTGACTCCGGCACTTTCCATAGCCACATCCGTGCCTGTCCCCATCGCAATGCCGACATGGGCCTGGGCCAGGGCCGGCGCATCATTGATGCCGTCTCCCGCCATGGCCACAATTCTTCCTTGTGCTTGCAGCTGTTTAATGATTTGGCCTTTCTGCTCGGGCAACACCTCCGCTTTCACCTCATCGATGCCAAGTTTCTGCGCAACGGCGTTTGCGGTTTGGTGATGGTCACCGGACACCATCACGACTTGAATGCCTTCTTCATGTAACAGCCGAATGGCTTCCGGGGTTGAAGCTTTGACCGGGTCGGCCACGCCCACGATTCCAACAGCCCGCTGATCGATGGCTACAAGCATGACGGTTTGGCCGTCCCGGCGCAGGTCCTCGGCCTTGCCCACTAATTGCTTGGTTGTCTCGGGATTGACCTGGCAATCCTCCTCCAAAAATTTCCGTGTTCCAAGTGCCATGCGGTTTCCCTGAACGGTTCCGATGACGCCTTTCCCGGTTTTCGACTGAAAGTTTTGAGCCTCCCATAAGTCCAGCCCTTTGTCTTTTGCCCCGTTCACAATCGCCGAGGCCAGAGGGTGTTCGCTGTTTCGTTCCAGGCTGGCCACCAAACGCAGCAGATCGTCTTCGCTCAAAGCGGAAAGGGAAACCACAGACATCAGCTTGGGTTTGCCTTCCGTGAGGGTTCCTGTTTTATCGACGACCAAGGTATCGACTTTCTCCAACTGCTCCAGGGCTTCCGCATGTTTCATCAGGACACCCGCTGTGGCTCCACGTCCGGTTCCCACCATAATGGACATGGGGGTGGCGAGTCCTAACGCGCATGGGCAGGCAATAATGAGGACGGCGACAGCGTTGACCAGAGCATGAGCCATACGAGGTTCCGGACCGAGAAACGCCCAGATCAAGAAGGTCACTACCGCCACCGTGACGATGATCGGGACAAAATAGCCCGCCACCAGGTCGGCCATCCGTTGAATGGGCGCCCGGCTGCGTTGGGCTTCGCTTACCATGCGAACAATCTGGGCCAGGACCGTATCCTGGCCCACTCGTTCGGTTCGCATCACCAAGGTCCCGGTGCCATTCACCGTGCCTCCGGTGACTCGAGCACCGGTCTCTTTTCCCACCGGGATGGATTCACCGGTAATCATCGATTCATCCACGGAGCTTTGACCTTCCAGGATGACGCCATCAATTGGAATTTTCTCGCCGGGGCGGATGCGAAGCTTATCCCCTGGATGCACGATCTTCACGGGGACGTCTTCTTCCACGCCATTCTCCCGAATGCGCCTGGCGGTTTTTGGAGCCAGGCCAAGCAGGGCTTTAATGGCACTGCCTGTCTGGCTGCGAGCCCGCAATTCCAGGACCTGCCCCAACAGCACGAGCACGGTGATGACGGCAGCGGCTTCAAAATAGACGGCGACCTCACCACCTGCGCCTCTGAAGGAATCTGGAAATAATTCAGGAGTAAACGTCGCCGCGGTACTATAAAGATACGCGGTTCCGGTCCCTAACGAAATCAGCGTAAACATGTTGAGACTCCGGTGCACGAGCGAGGCCCATCCTCGCTGGAAAAAGGGCCATCCGCACCAGAGGACAACCGGCGTGGCGAGAATCCACTGCAGCCCATGCATCAGAGAGGGCGAAAGGGATTTTTGAACAGGCTGTCCGGGAATCATATCAGACATGGCCAGCAGGAAAACGGGGAGCGCCAAACCTAGCCCGATCCAAAACCGGCGCATCATATCCTTGAGCTCGGGATTCTCTTCCTCTTCCTGTGTCATTTCCCTCGGTTCGAGCGCCATGCCGCATTTCGGACAAGCGCCTGGATGATCCTGCACCACCTCGGGATGCATGGGACACGCATATTCGGTTTTGGTGGCTGGCGCGGCGGCGATTTCCGGCTCGAGCGCCATCCCGCATTTCGGACAGGCAGCCGGTTTGGACGATTCCACTCCCGGACACATGGGGCAGATGTATTTTGCACCGGGCTTGGCGGGCGCAGCTTCCATGGACTGTTGATGCTTTCCTGTGAGATAGCCCTCCGGGTCATGGCTGAACCGATCCAAACAGCGTGGATTGCAGAAGTAGTACATGTTGCCCGCATGTTCGAATTTTCCCGCAGCGGTGAGCGGATCCACCATCATGCCGCAGACCGGATCCTTCACTCGCTCAACTTTGGCCATGTTCAGTTCGCGACGTTTCGGTTTGCCTTCAGGGGAATGACCGTGATGTTCCATTGTGCAATCCTTTTATAGTCTTGACATTTTCCATTAAGACATTTCAAATGTCCCTTACCTCGGAGGAAAGGGCAGAGGTGAAGGGAAGGACTCATCTGCCCATTTGATGGATAAAAAACTATAGCACCGATTAAGATCGCATCCAAGAACAGAGTGGTCAGCAATATCCCGTCGCACTTTGCAACAGATGGTGGAGGTGTGGATGCCGACCGCACTGGCAATCTCCCGGTCTAGTTTGCAACAATGTCTGGAGGCTGACCATTCAGTGAGGCCTTGCTGATGACAGGAAGTGGTGGAGGGTTGTTGAAGCATGGTTTGTTGGAGCAAAGATCGATTATGGGGACGATCCGGAATCGACAAGAGACGCCTGAATCAACTTTTCGTAAAGGAAATTTTAAGATGACACAATTACGGTTGAGATGGTTCTGGTACCTTTTCATCGCCGCTGCAGTGCTAACCGGTTGTCAGACACCTGTGGGTGTAACCCGTGTGGATCCAGAGGTGGTAAACGAACAGCTCACGAGAAATGTCCTATCCGAAGGCGTCCCCAGTCCGACCACTGACATCGTCCTCCATGTCTTTGATCTCAAATATGCCTATTTCGATGATCCGCGTGCAGCGCTTAAAACGTTACATGACATACTCCTCACCAAAGATCGGTCTTCTCCGGTGGCTTTCGCCCTGGCGGAATTATCCTATCTGTATGCCAAAAAGACCAACCAGCCATCCTATTACCTCGCTGCCGCGTTGTATGCGTATGTCTTTCTGTTCCCTGAAAATCCAGAAGATCAGCCCAAAAAGTTGGATAGCCGTGCACGGATTGCCGCTGATCTCTACAACCGGAGCCTGACGTTGGCTTTTCGCTCGCAGGATGGGTCGAGGGTCGATCTTCGGTCAGGAACGTATACTCTGCCATTTGGAACATTGCTAGTTGAACTGGCCGAAGAAGATGTTCAGTGGCACAACCGCAAGCTGGTCAATTTTATTCCCACTGCAGAGCTGGAAGTGCGTGGCCTTCAGAACCGGTATCGGAAAGCCGGAGTCGGCGTCCCGCTTGCGGCCGAACAAGTTCCAGTAGGTCCGGAGGAGGGTTTGCAGATTGCCAAAGGGAAACTCCCGATCACCGCCTTTATGCGGGTGAATAGCCTGTTGACCCAACTGGCACAGGGTACCGTTCAGGCCAAATGGGAAATCTATATTGCCTATGATCATATGAAGGTCGCAATTAACGGCCAGGAGGTTCCCCTGGAGATTGAGTTTACGTCTTCTCTGGCCGCCAGCCTGGCCGAATCCCCCGTATGGGAACGAGAACTGAAAGGTTTCTTTCTGGGAGATTTAGTCGCTGGAACGCCTGCTCAATTGGCCGCACTCGAACCGTATCGCCCTGGACGAATTCCGGTGGTCTTTGTGCATGGGACCGCATCAGGCCCCGGGCGATGGGCCGACATGGTGAATGATTTGATCGTCGACCCCAAAATCCGTGACCGGTTTGAGTTCTGGTTTTTTACCTATGATACCGGGAATCCTATTCTGTATTCGGCATCGTTGTTCCGTGATATCTTACAGAAAACCATAGGCCAACTGGATGAGAAATATCATGACCCGGCTCTTAACGACATGGTCATTATCGGCCATAGCCAGGGAGGATTGTTGACCAAACTGGCTGCCATCGATAGCGGCACCACATTTTGGGATGCCTTTAGTTCAAAGCCGCTCGAAGAGATGGATATCTCTTCTGAGACACGGGAATTGTTCCAGAAGGCTCTGTTTGTCAAACCGCTTCCCTTCGTGAAGCGCCTGATCTTTATCGCCACGCCTCAACATGGGAGTTATGTGGCTGGAAGCTGGGCGGCTCAGCAAATCTCCAAATTCGTGAAACTGCCTGGACAGTTGGTTTCCGGCTTTGCGAACTTGGTTGCCCAAAATTTTGATGCGCTCAAGTTGAATCTCAAGGGCGCTCGTTTTGGCAGTGTGTCTGCGATGGAGCCTGGAAGCCCCCTCATGACGACCTTGGCGCCTCTGCCACTGGCCCCCGGAGTGTCCGGCCACTCGATTATTGCCGTGCAAGGTGACGGACCGGTAGAAGAAGGTACCGATGGCGTGGTGAAATATACCAGTGCCCATATTGAGGGTGTGGAGTCCGAATTCATCGTTCGGTCAGGGCATTCCTCTCAATCGAATCCTCATACAATCGGAGAAGTGCGACGAATTCTGCTTCTTCATGCAAAAACAGTCTGTGAAACAGAAGGCCTCTGTTCCTGATGTCAACGGTGAAGACGGAGGTCGTAGCAGCCTTGACTGTGGCTGGCATCCAGCCTCTTTTTAGCTGATTGGCCCTTATTTAGCAGTATCGGGTTTGTCAGGAAACAGGATTTGAAACTGAAGTTGTAACGTCCAGTCGGGTGCACGATCCGGTTTTTCCAGGTAGTAAAACCCCTGGAGTCTGATATTGATTGGTCGTTTTTCTCCCCGAAACATCACCTTCCCGAATCCGCCTCCAATGGGGATCGTCCAGCGATTCCGTTTATCCTCCGCCTCCCAGTTTGCGGTGATTACCGGAGTAGAGGTCAGATACCAGCCATTAGAAAAATTGTAGTTAAGGAAAGGTTGGACTAAAAACGCATTGACCTTGGGACGGTGATTATCCCCAGCAAATGACCACAGATTTCTTGCGAGAGCACCCACCACCCATGGATCCGGTATGCTGACGATCGCGAGGGTTGGACCGACGCTCCATTTCCCCAGGCCCAGACGATCATCCGTCGCCGTATTGAAAATAAAGGTCGGGCCCACACCACCAATGAGCTTAAACAGTCGTTTGGATTCGTCACGGGCGAGAAATCCGGTATAGACGATATCTCCCAACCCGGTCAGACTTCCCGTTTTATCCTCGATGGCGTTGGCCGGCAAATAGGGGATGGGAATAGTGAGGCGGTTCAGGAGAGCCCAGTCCCCGAACCTTCGTGTGGTGGAGGCCTCAAGATTGAAGAGATTAAAGAGGTGGTTATTGGCCCCGCCCCCGAAAGAAGTGCCATTGGTAAATCCAATCCGCACGAGATCAGACACGGGATTTTGCACCTCCTCGGCCAGCTTTTTAATCTCCTCGGCATGGGCCATGGGGTTCGCCATGCAAGCCAGGATCATTCCTGCCGTTAGCCAACTTTTGAGTCTTCTTCGAGAGGCCAACTCCAATCCTTTTGATCAATTAAGCATCTGTTGATGGCGAATGAACATGAATCCAGAGGCTAACCTCAGGAGAAGAGGAAATCATGTGGATAATGCTAGTTTAACAGGACTAGTGAAAAATAATCTTGCATCGAAGGGGGTATTATGAAGGGAGGAACCCCCTCGTTTTCTTAATTTGTTCCCTCACCATGCGCTTCATAAATGAAGATCAGATAGATGCCCGATTAAACATGTCGGGCATGACTGCGCTGGGGATGGATCCTCTATAGATATTGTCATCCTTCGCCGTGGTCTCAGGATGATATTTTGGTTGAAGGTGACTGTCGGCACATCCAGTTCATCCAAGTAACCGGATGATGCAATCTCAGTTTTTATATCTTGCTTGGGCCAGGAGGCCCACTGCAATTCCGAATTTCCTCCCGGCACTCGATCAGGTTTCCACTCTATTTAATCCAACCCTGTTCCTTGAATTTTATTTCGAGTTGTTCGGCGATAGTCTCCGCCGTTCGTTTGGCTGAGCCCTCGATTTTAGTCCTGCCTGATATCTCACCTTCCGCTTTTTTTGCCCCCCATCGCAATAAGGCCGATCGGGTTGGCCGTGGCCGCGAGAACCGCGATAGGGACAATCAGGCTAGGTGTTTTGCCTCCGCCGGATTCAAGTTGGCCCGATCCGAGTGGACGCGGGCCTGAAGGGGTCAAACTGGTAGCCTCCCATGGCGGTCGTTAATTCTGTGGCCCCTGAGCCGAATCCAAGTGGCAGGCGTTTGGCGGTGCTGCCTTCTTCGAGCGCTCCGAAATAGCCGAAAATCATCAGGTCGTTGGGTTGCGGAAGGCTTTGCTGGCTACCCTCCAATGCCACAAGCCCCATTCCTTCAATCTTCGTCACCAGCTCCCTGGCCACGAGGTCGCTAAGTTCGCGCCCAACCTCAAGTTCCTCTGGCGTGGGTGGCTTGCTCGGTTTGTCAAGCCGGTTGCCTGCAGTGGACCAGGATGGAATGTCCTCATGAGTAGCTGCAAAGGGATACACATAGATGCGATCAGGCTTGCCAAGCTTTTCCGCACCGATCTTGGAATCCCGCCCGGTCACCTTAGTTGAGGCGCAACCGGCAGCCATCCCTAAGGCAAGCATACATAATGCAATACGCGTAAACGATTTCATGACTGACCTCCTGTGTATGATGAGATGAATCCTGGCAACTGGAACCGTTGGTCTTCTGTACGAAACTGTAATCAATTCTTCAACTGTATAGCTCTCAGGAGAGGCGGTCAGGCCGTACACATTGATTGACGTCTGGGCCTGACATCTAAGGGAATGCAGACAGGGCTAGGGGGCCACCTTTTCGAGGATACGGGAACCTTTCATCTCACTGAGCAATGCTAGGAGAATCTTTCTATTGGGACGATGAGGAACGCTGTTACTCCTGGATCGGCTGATTCGTTCATGCCAAGAGCAGTTTTGGATCAGCCATGCGACCGTCTGTTAGCCTGAGAAGATTTGTAGGGAGTGGAACATGTCAGGCCCGTCCCCATCAAATCAACTGACCCCATTAAGCTATGCCTTGGGTTTAACGCAACTGTGTTCACCGCGCCATTGGCACAGACGATAGCGCAGAGTACTGGCCCAGTATTGAAATGATTCTTCGACGTCATTCCATTCTGAAGTAACTCCTGACAAAGATTTTGCCCCTCCCCGGCGATCCACGGCAGCGGCCAAAAGTGTCCCAAGTTCTGCATCAGTAATTTTAGCTTCTACGCTGGCGCTGCCAACAAATGTTCCGGTTCCGGTGGCGAGAGATTTCGTACCAGAAATGACATAGCCTGTCGGAAGGACACTCGAAATGGTATCTAGCACAGTATGTGAGGCTTCGGCTTCTGTGAGTGCCACACTAATACGCATGACCTGAGGCCCGGCCTTCCGAACAACGCGGTAATCCGCCAATAAAGAATCCTGAATTTTGCCCAAGAGGACCGAGGTTAACCGAATGCGCTCTTCACGCGGGATACCGCGGAGAGAAGATCCCTCTCCCATCCAGAGTTGGACTGGATCAATCATGACTTTAGTATAGTGTTTCCAATCCGCAGTAGGGTTGACGTATCGCAGAAGGGCTTCATTGTCTCCTGCACCCTTTTGAAGTATCGAATAATCATCGAGAAATCCCGATCTGATGACAGTGGTTGCCTGTTGAGTGGTCGCACAAGCCGTCAGGGCTACAAGAAGAAGGGCCAGTAAGAATCGCTCTGCCATTGGCATGAATGGTCTCCTTTGCGTCGAGGAACATTATGAAAATTGGGAAATTGAAAAATTATAGGGGCTGTTCTTTCCGTTTGGGCTCTCCCGTCGATTATAGGGGGAGGGGGAGAAGGTTGGAAGTGAAATCGGTGAAGTTGCGCCGATTGTAAGAAAACCATTTCTAGAACATATGAACATTAGGTAATGGTAAAAACTAGAACAGCAGGTGGGGAACCCTATCAGATAAATTGAGAATAGAGTTTAAAACCGAAAACGCACGAGGGGTCAACCCGGCTAGATGGTCGTGGGGTTCCATCCGCAATAACGATCGGATGGCACCCCGATTCACAATGTCGGGCATGACCAGGAGGAAAGATTCCCGATGAACAATGTCGAGACTGCCCGTCTTTCTCTGTCATCCCGTCGATGGGTACCGGGGAACCATCTGAAAGGACCTAGATGGAGACTCAATAACCCATGTCGGGCATGATTTCAGGGTGAAGGATGGCGATACACGATACGGGCATCAATCTTGAGGTTGCTTCACCTGGGCACAGATCCTTCGCCCTGGTCTCAGGATGACAATCTTTTTGACTGAGTCTGGGCCACCGGCGTTTTACTATTCACCTTGTCGGCCATGACAACGTGACTTCGATATCCCCGCAGGTCGTAGGCGGGGATCCATCCGAAACAACATTAAGAGAAATTTCTGATAACAAATGTCGGGAATGACAAAGAAGGGACGGATTCAGGATTCGTGAAGAGAGATGAGAAATTAACGGAATGGACAGTAGAGGACTTTTCAATTTCAGCACTCAACAAATTCAGTAGTCGTGCATCCCTACAGTTTTAGGTTCGCGTCAATGAACCATTAATGCGACTGGATTTCTCGACCCTCAAGAGATTGCACATCCCGCGCGGTATGCCCATAGGCACGGACAAACCGTTCCACCTGTTTCGGGGAAACCTCATTCGGCTGCTTGAGGACGATCCAGGTTACCCCTTCTGTGCAAGGAACCGTGGTGAGTGAGCCTTCATAAGTGAAGTAATGGCTCTGGTTTGGTGGCAGAAGTTTCAGCACGTCCAGCATAAAGTCACCGGTGACTTCCTCTCCCTGCTCGACGGTTCGGCGCCCCAATCGTTGGCGAATCCAATCTCCTGCTCGAAGCATTTCCTGGTTCTCCGTACCCAGTTGAATCAACACGCCTACCACGAGAATCTGGCCTTGTGAGTTTTTGTGGACGAGATGCATCTCCATGGAATAGGGAATCCCGTCAAGATGATGTTCGCTGGGCTCGTGGAAATGCAGTTGCAAGAGTTGATAGGAATTTCCCCTGAATATCACGAGGCTTGGGGCCTCATTGATTGCCTGAATCGAATGTCCGTCGTGTATCACTTGGATTGGGGTCGGGGTATATCGGAAAATCAAGTCACCTTGAGTGTCCTGCAGCGTGTTGCTGGAAATATCAATAGGAGATTGCCGCGTCCCTTTCTCACAGATCAGATACGGATCGTCATGTGATTCGCCGGTGGTTGGAGTGGAATCCTGAGGTGACCCGGCCCCGGCATTATCCGGGATAGCCAGCACGGAGACAAGGAATGCCAGGACACAGGCTAAACCAGTGGTTTGTCGGGATTGATTAGTGAAATAGTGAAGAGTGAAGCGCATGCTTCTTCCTTTCCTTTCTTAGACCAATGTATTGATAGCAGGGGTGGCTCTTCAGGGTCCAGGTCACATTGAGAATTCCGGGTTTTTAACAAACGCACCTTGAATTGGCAAACCGGATTTGCTGGCCAAGCCTATTGCCGGGAGGTTATTCCAGCCGCACCTTTCATTCAGAAGGTGCTCCCGTAAGAGGGTGTCGTGTGCTTTACCCTACGAGAAGGGGAATCTATACTGTGTCGCACGCCTATGGTCCGCTGCCTCTATTCCATTCGTCGTTCATGTCGCAGGTTCTTAATGACCCGCCTTAAGCCTCACATGCCATTTGGCTTCGCCTGGTTTGTGTTGAGTCTCGCCTTTGTAGTGTGGTCTTTGTGCGGAACCATGGCGGTTCACGCCGCGGATGTCGTTCTGCTCAAGAACGGCGACCGTGTGAGTGGGGATATTATCACCATGGAAGACAGGGTTCTGACCGTCGATACGGATTACGCTGACGTTATCAAAATCGACTGGGATGATGTCGATGGACTGACCTCTGACAAACCCTTATGGGTGTCGTTTCATGACGGAGCCACTATTCCGGATGGCGTGGGGGTCCGGGATGGCGATCGCCTGATTCTGTTCCGGCTTGATCCGGGTGGCCCGATTCAACTGCATAAAGTCAAAACGATTAATCCGTTTGAACTGTCCTACCGGGGCAGCCTTGGACTTGGGGGGAGCGTGACCTCAGGGAACACTTCCACCGAAACCATCAATGCCTCGGGGACGTTGACCGTGAACAGAGGTTGGCATCGCATAATTCTGGATGGGCGGGCGAATCGCGGTAAGGCCCAGGGAGAAGTCAATGCGCAAAATGCCGCGCTGAATACCCGGTGGGACTACTTCCTGACCAAACGGGCCTATATCCCGTTCATTAATTTCCTGGAATACGACAAATTCCAAAACCTCGCTCTTCGCAGCACCACCATCATTGGGGTCGGCTACGATGTTCTAGATCGCCGTGCCAATTTCCTCACGGTTGCGGTTGGCCCGACGGCTGTCTATCAAAAATATACGGCTGACCCGAGCACGGTCATCCCGGGTTTTTCATGGCAAGCCCGCTGGAATTTAGAGTTTCTGGGCGGCGATCTGAAGCTCTGGCATAATCATACCGGCACGCGGGACATCGGTCAGGATAATGCGGTGCGGCTGAATGCCTATCAGGGAATCAGTATTAAAATCTATAAAGACCTCTCCATTCGATTCGAATACAATGTGCGGTATAATTCCCAACCTGTTGACGATCGGAAAACCACGGACTCTACCATTACCTTTGGCTTGAGCCTGGATTTATTGGGGTAACAATGAATCGGGCCACACAATGCGTTGGTGGGTGAAAAGTGCTTACGCTTGTTCATGTGGTGGGGATGGCGATCGGGAGCACAGGACAGTCGTGGGGCTGCCGG